>CAVBPP010000143.1:0-8730 GCA_963597295.1 Paratractidigestivibacter sp.
CATCACCAAGATGATGCTCATGTCCGGCGGCGAGAAGTCGCTCACAGCGCTCGCGTTGCTGTTCGCCGTGTACCGCATACGCAGCGCGCCGTTCTACATCCTCGACGAGGTGGAGGCCGCGCTCGACGACAGCAACCTGCGGCGTCTGACCGCCTACCTGCAATCCATCCGCAACGAGACGCAGCTGATCATGATCACGCATCAGCGCCGCACGATGGAGATGTCGGATGTGCTGTTCGGCGTGTCGATGCAGTCCGACGGCGTGACGAAGGTGATAAGCCAGCGCCTTGAGCAGGCGCTCAAGCACGCCGAGTAGCCGACGGGCAACGGATGGCATTGCGAGCCGTCGCTCGACCCCGATTTCGCACCGAAGCCGAATCGAACCGAAAGGAAACGACATGGGATTTTTCGATAAGATCAGCGAGGGCCTGACGCGCTCCCGCGACCGCTTCAAAGAGGAAATGAACATCCTGTTAGATCGTGGCCCCGATCTTGACGAGGAGTTTTGGGAAGGCCTTGAGGAAACCCTGATCATGGCCGACATCGGCGCCCCGGCGGCAAGCGATATCGTCGAGGAGTTGCGCGAGAAGGCCACGCGCCAGGGCATGCTCAACGCCTATCAGGTGCTTGATTCGCTGAACGATCAGATAGCCGACACCTTCTGCGCCGGCGGCGAGGACGTGCTTTCGCCCGAGGGCAGCTGCGTGCTGTTCGTCGGCATCAACGGCACCGGCAAAACCACCACCGTGGGCAAGCTGGCCAAGGAAGCGCACGATGCGGGTCGCAACGTCATTTTGGGAAGCGCCGACACGTTCCGTGCAGCCGCCATCGAGCAGCTTGAGGTGTGGTCGAAGCGCGCCGATGTGGAAATGGTCACGCGCGAGCGCGGCGCAGACCCGGCGAGCGTCTGCTTCGACACGCTCGAGCGCGCCGAGGAAGTGGGCTCCGACCTGGTGCTCATAGACACCGCCGGCCGCTTGCATACCTCGAGCGACCTGATGCGCGAGCTTTCGAAGGTTGTCTCGGTCGTGCGCAAGCGCTCGAGCCTGCCGGTGCATACGGTGCTCGTCATCGATGCGACCACCGGGCAGAACGGGCTGCAACAGGCGCGCGAGTTCAATCGCGACCTCGACTTGGATGCCCTTATCGTCACCAAGCTCGACGGCACGGCGAAGGGCGGCATTGCGCTCGCCGTCAGTCACGAGCTGCAACTGCCCATCATCAAGATAGGCGTAGGCGAGGGCATGGACGATCTGAAGGATTTCGACGCGCATGATTTCGCACGTGCGCTCGTCGGCGGCTTCGACGAGAGGCAGGGCCGCTAGGCTCATGCCCGAAACCATCACGCAGGTCCATTCGGCGCCGGACGTATATCTGATCCATGTGCCGTTCGAGAACATTTCGACGTCGGCCACCAACTGCTACGTCGTGCGCGATGGCGTGCATGCGGCCGTCATCGACACGGGAGCGCCCACCAATACCGGCGCTGCGGTGCTCTCCGCCGCCCTCGACGAGCTGGGCGTCGATCGCACATGCGCCAAGTGGTTCGTCACGCATTTCCATTTGGACCATGCAGGCCTTATCGACCGCGTCGTGCCGGAGGGCGCCGAGGTGTTTGCTGGCGCCGCCGAGATCGAATTCGCGCGGGCCTCACGGTCCGGCGTCTTCCTGCGTTCGCTTCAGAAAACCTATCTTGAACAGGGAATTCCCGGCCATGATGCTTCGGCTGCAGCGCGTTTGGGCGTCGAGCCGGAGCTGTTCGATCCGACGCGAATTCGCCTTGGTGCCCTGCATGACGGCGATACCGTGCAAATCGGTCGGTATGCGCTTCAGGCGGTGGCGACGCCGGGGCATACGCCGGGGCACCTGTCTTTGTTCGAGCCGCAAAGCGGCCTTCTGTTCGGCGGCGACCATGCGTTGTTCGTCATCAGCCCCTCCATTGCGCTGTTCCCCCACGGGGCGGACGGCCTGCAAGCGTATCTCGACAGTCTGCGCAAGGTGCAAAATCTGGGTATCTCGCGCCTGCTGCATTCGCACGGGCCTATTCGCGAAGACCATGAGGCGCGCCTGACTTGGCTCGGTCAGCATCATCTGGAGCGGCTCGAGGAAGCGCGCGAGGTTGTTTCTGACCGGCCGGGCATTTCCGGCTACGATGCGATTCGCGCCCTCACCTGGAACGTGCCACATGACAGCTGGGATGACATCTCGCTCATGCAGCGCTGGTGCATCGTCACCGAGGGCATCGTGTATCTGAAGCATCTCATTGCCCGCGGCGTCGTCGCCGTAGATTGCGACTCCGACGGCATCCTACGTTACCGTGCGCTATAATTTCGCCCTACACGAGCAATGGCGCGAAGTCGCGCTTTCGTTATAAGGAAGAGGAAGCAAACATGTTCGATAACCTCTCTGATCGTCTGCAGGGCATCTTCGGCGACCTGCGCGGCAAGGGACGCCTTACCGAGGATGACATTAATCTGGCCATGCGCGAGGTTCGCCTGGCAATGCTTGAGGCCGACGTCAATTTCAAGGTGGTTAAGCAGTTCGTTGCCAAGGCGAAGGAACGCTGCCTCACCTCCGAGGTGCTCGATTCGCTATCCCCGGCGCAGAACGTCATCAAGATCGTCTCCGACGAGCTGACCGAGCTTTTGGGCCGAACTGATTCGAAGCTGGTGCTTTCCAGCCGCATTCCAAATGTAATCATGCTGGTGGGCCTTCAGGGCTCCGGCAAAACCACCGCCGCCGCCAAGCTCGCATATCGTTTGAAGCAGGAAGGCCACAGCCCGCTTCTGGCCGCCTGCGACGTTTACCGCCCGGCCGCAGCCGATCAGCTGGCGACGCTTGCCGGTGAGATAGGCGTGCGCATCTATCGCGGCGACGGCGCGCATCCGGTGAATATCGCCACCGAGGCCGTGCAGGATGCCATCGACAACCTGCGCGATGTGGTCATCGTCGACACGGCAGGCCGCCTGCACGTGGACGATCAGATGATGGAAGAGGCCGCGGCCATCAAGGCGGCCGTCAAGCCCGACCAAGTGCTTATGGTGGTCGACGCCATGACCGGCCAGGACGTCGTCAACGTCGCGGCCGCCTTCGCTGAGCGCGTCGATTTCGACGGCGTGATCATGTCGAAGATGGACGGCGACGCCCGCGGCGGCGGCGCTCTTTCCATTCGCGAGGTGACCGGCAAGCCCATCAAGTTCATCAGCGCAGGCGAGAAGCCGGATTCGCTTGAGGAATTCCACCCTGAGCGCATGGCTAAGCGCATCCTGGGCATGGGAGACATGCTCTCGCTCATCGAGTCGGCCGTGAAGGTTCAGCAGGCCGAGGACGAGCGCATCGAGACCGAGCGCTTGATGAAAAGCGAGCTCAACCTGAACGACTTCATCACCATGAACCGCCAGCTGCACAAGATGGGCGGTATCCAGAAGTTGGTTTCCGCCCTTCCCGGCGGTGACAAGGCCCTCGGTTCCGGTCAGGTCGACGAGGGTGCCTTTGATCGCATGGAAATTATCATCAATTCCATGACGAAGGCAGAGCGCGCAAAGCCCGACATTCTGAACGGCAGCCGCCGTGCGCGCATCGCCGCAGGTGCGGGAGTCACGGTGACCGACGTCAATCAGCTCATCAAGAAGTTCAACGAAACCAAGAAGATGATGAAGAAGATGATGCCGGCCGTCGAGGACATGGGCGGCAAGAAGGGCAAGAAAGGGAAGAAGGGCAAACGCCGTCGCTTGGGCATCCCCGGCATGGGCGGCATGTCGATGTCCGACCTGCAGAAGATTCAGGATATGATGGGGGATATCAAGTAGATTCGCCTCTCGCCCCGCCCGCTTCGCCAGCAGTTTCCCGGGAAATCGTGAACAGCTGATGAAGCGCAGGAAATGTCTTGTCATCGCAAGAGTTTCGCTTTATTATGAATAACTGCTGTTTTGCGGTGCGCGTCTGCGGACCGCGCCGATATTAGTGAAAGCAAGAAGGAGTTCGTCTTCATGGTTAAGATCCGTCTGGCCCGTCATGGCGCTAAGAAGCGTCCGTACTACCGCATCGTCGTTGCCGATTCCCGTTGCCCGCGCGACGGCAAGTTCATCGACGACATCGGCCGTTACAACCCGCTGACCGAGCCCGCCATGATCAAGGTTGACCTGGAGAAGGCTGACGAGTGGATCAAGAACGGCGCTCAGCCGACCGATACCGTCGCCGCCCTCATCAAGAAGTACCGCGAGCAGGCGTAAGTCGCATGGCTACCGAGACCGAGGATATCGCAGGGCTCGTCGAGTCCATCGTCCGTCCGCTCGTCGATAACCCCGACGATCTGGTTGTCGAAGGCCGCGAATCCGAAGATGGATCCATCTTCGTCGAGATTCGCGTGAACGAGGAGGATGCGGGCAAGGTCATCGGCCGTCAGGGTCGCGTGATCAAGTCCATCCGCACGCTGTGCCGCGCGGCCGCCTCCCGTTTCGACAAGCACGTCGAAGTGGAGCTGCTCGATTAAATGAGCGCTTGGATCCGCGTAGCTGAATTCACCAAAGCCAAGCATTTGAAGGGAGGGCTCGTCGCGCGCAGCGTGGCGGGTCTTCCCTTCTTGCTTGAAGAGGGCCTGCATGTCGCTTTCGTGCCGCCTCAGCTCGACGTTGCCCGCGAGGGGACCGTCGTTGAGGTGCGCGAGGAGCCGAAGGGCTTCGTCGTGTTCTTCGACAGCGTGAGCAACGGCGACGATGCCGAGGCGCTCGTGGGCTGCTATGCCCTCGCTCTCCGCGACAACCTGCCTGAGGATATGCTTGAGTTGGCCGAGGGCGGCATCGAGGGCTATTCGGTCGTCGATAGTTCCGCCGGCGTTATCGGCAGCGCTGTTTCCATCAACGAAATGCCCGGTCAGAACCTGCTTGAGGTCTCGCGCGCCGACGGGGGAGACAACGTGCTCATTCCCATCGTCGACGAGTTCGTCGAGGGCATCGACGAGGATGAGCGCGCCATTTACGTCTCTGTGCCCGCGGGCCTTCTCGACCTGTAACGCCATCGCGCTAGGAATCCCGCAATGATCATCGAAACGCTGTCCACCTTCCCCGACATGTACGCCTCCGTCATGGGGGCTTCTATGATGCGCATCGCGCAGGAGAAGGGGATTATTAACTTTCATGCCTATGACCTGCGCGATTGGACGCACGATAGGCATCGAACCACCGATGACGACCCCTACGGCGGCGGCGACGGCCTGGTGATGAAGTGCGAGCCCATCTTCGAGGCGTTCGACGATATCTGCATGCATGCGCCTCGTGGCCATGCGGCGAGCGCGGGCGGAGAGTGCACCCCCGAAAAGCCGCATGTGATCTTCTTGGCGCCGCAAGGCCGTCGTTTCGACGATGCCTACGCGAATGAGCTGGCGAAACACGACCGGCTGCTGTTCATCTGCGGCCACTACGAGGGCATCGACGAGCGGGCTTACACGTTGGCTGACGAGGTTATCTCGCTCGGCGATTACGTGCTTACCTCGGGCGAGCTGGCCTCGATGGTCGTCATCGATGCGGTCGTGCGAAAGCTTCCGGGCGTCCTCGGGGCCGAAACGGGCGCCGTGGGCGAGAGCTTCGCCGATGGGCTGCTCGAATACCCGCAGTACACGCGCCCGGCGAACTTCCGCGGCATGGAGGTGCCGCCGGTTCTTCTTTCCGGAGACCATGGCAAGGTCGATATCTGGCGCCGCCAGCAAAGCCTCGCGCGCACAGCGAAGTGGCGCCCCGACTTGTTGGAAACGGCCCCGCTGTCCAACGCGGACGCTGCTTTTTTGTCGTCTTTGTCAACTGGCGGCCAGGCGTAATGCCCCCGCGGTACCATATAAACTTGACGTATTTCAGGGGAAACGCGTTCCCCTTTTCGAAAGGATTTTCGCTTCATGGATTCCGGTCAACACGCCCAAAAGCGCTCAGGCGGTATTCTGCGCGGCATATTGAGCTTGCTCATCATGGTCGCGTTCGTCTTGGGCCTCGCATGGGGCCTGCGCACGTTCGTCTTCACCGCCTATCAGATCCCCTCCGGTTCCATGGAGAAGACCATCATGACCGGCGATATGGTGTTCGCCGAGAAGGTAAGCTACTACTTCAGATCGCCCCAAGCAGGCGATATCGTCACCTTTACCGACCCGCAGGTGCCCGGCCGCACGCTCATTAAACGCTGCATCGCCACCGCGGGTCAGACCATCGACATCAATGGCGATGGCGTGCTCTACATCGACGGCGTGGCGCAAAGCGAAACCTACGTTAACGGCAAGGAGACCTTGCCGCTTTCCAATTCGTCGATCACCTTCCCCTATACGGTGCCTTCGGGCTGCATTTGGGTGATGGGGGACAACCGCACCAATTCGCAGGATTCACGCTATTTCGGCGCCATTCCCGTATCGTCGGTCACCGGGCGCGGGGCGCTCGTCTACTGGCCGCTCGATCACCTAGGCGCTTTGAGCTAATCGCTCGCATTCGCATTGTTTATTCTACATAAAGCAAGGGAAGATGAGGAGAGTCATGGCTAGCGAAAACGCACAGCCCGCAGGGCAGAGGCCGCCCACATTCCAAGACGTCATCATGAATCTGCAGCATTATTGGGCTGCTCAGGGCTGCGTCGTGCTGCAGCCTTACGACGGCGCGGTCGGCGCCGGCACCAACCATACGGCCACCACGCTGCGCGCACTCGGGCCCGATACGTGGCGCACCTGCTACGTGCAAGGTTGCCGCCGTCCGACCGACGGCCGCTACGGCGAGAACCCGAATCGTCTGCAGTACTACTATCAGTTCCAGGTGCTCATGAAGCCATCGCCGGACAACATCCAGGACCTGTATCTGGGAAGCCTGCGCGCCATCGGCATCGACCCCGATAAGCACGACGTTCGCTTCGTCGAGGACGACTGGGAAAGCCCGACGCTCGGTGCCTGGGGCCTTGGCTGGGAAGTGTGGCTTAACGGCATGGAGGTCACGCAGTTCACGTACTTCCAGCAGGTCGGCGGCTTCGAATGCTCGCCGGTTCCTGTCGAGATCGCTTACGGCCTGGAACGCCTGACCATGTACATTCAGGGCGTCGACTCCGTGTACGACATCATCTGGGCGCGCGGCGACGACGGCGTGGAATTCACCTACGGCGACGTGTATCTGGAAAACGAGCGCGAGTTCTCGAAATATAACTTCGAGGTGGGCAACACCGAGTTTTTGTTCGAGGCGTTCAACCAGTACGAGCGCGAGGCGAACCTGTGCTTGCAGAACAATCTGCCGCTGCCGGCCTACGACTGGGTGCTGAAGTGCTGCCATACCTTCAACCTGCTCGATGCGCGCGGCGTCATCTCCGCCACCGAGCGCATGGCGTATATTTTGCGCGTTCGTTCCATGGTGAAGGAATGCTGCGGATCGTATCTTGCCAACGTCGTCGGTGACGGCTCCGCTGCCGATGACGAGTCCGCTGAATCCGATGCCGCTGCCAAGGAAGGAGAGTAACAATGGCCGATAAGCATACGCTCGCTTTCGAGATCGGCGTCGAGGAGATTCCCGCGTTCGACCTCGATTCCGCAAACAAGCAGCTCGAGAAGATGGTGCCGGCTGCCTTCCAGGAGGCTCGCATCCCCTTCGATTCCATCGAGATCCATTCCAGCCCGCGCCGTTTGATCGTGATGGCCTACGGCGTCGCCGATGCCACCGAGGCGCTCGTTGAGGAATACAAGGGCCCCGCCGCGAAGATCGCGTTCGACGAGGCGGGCAACCCGACGAAGGCTGCCATCGGCTTCGCCCGCGGCAAGGGCCTTTCGCCTGAGAGCCTTGAGCGTCGCGAGGTGAAGGGCGTCGAGTACGTTTTCGCCACGAAGAACATCCCGGCGACGCCCACCTCCGAGCTGCTGCCGCCCATCCTTTCAGGCTTCATCACCGCCATCAAGTGGCCGCGCAGCCAGCGCTGGGCCGCGTATCGCGATTACTTCGTGCGTCCCGTGCGCTGGATCGTCGCCATGCTCGACGACGTTGTGATCCCGCTTACGTTCGCGGGCGCCGCTTCGGGCAACAAGACCTGGGGCCATCGCGTGCTCGCACCCGGCCAGCATGAGGTCGACACCGCGGCAAACCTGCTCGACGTCGTTCGCGCCGCTTATGTCATCCCAACGCAGTCCGAGCGCGAGCAGATCATCCGCAAGGGCGTGGCCGCCATCGAGGCCGAAACCGGTTTCAAGGCCGACCTGCCCGCGAAAACGCTGCTGGAGGTCGTGAACCTCTCCGAATACCCGCAGCCGCTCGTCTCCACCTTCGACGAGGAGTTCCTGCAGGTCCCCGAGGAGATTATCGTCGACGCAATGCTGATGCATCAGCGTTACTTCCCGCTTTACGACGGCGAGGGCAAGCTGACGAACAAGTTCATCATCGTGTCGAACGGCGATCCCGCGTGCGCCGCCACCATCATCGACGGCAATGAGCGCGTGGTGCGCGCCCGCCTCGCCGACGCGAAGTTCTTCTACGAGGAAGATCTGAAGAAGCCGCTCGAGAGCTATGTCGCGAAGCTTGACACTGTCGTGTTTCAGGAGTCGCTCGGCACGGTGCGCCAGAAGGCCGAGCGCCTGGCGAAGATGGCCGATGAGCTCGCTGCCGATGCGAAGCTCGACGCCGGTGATGCCGCCGACCTCAAGCGCGCCTGCTATCTGTGCAAGGCGGACCTTGTGACCAACGCGGTCATCGAATTTACGAGCGTGCAGGGCGTCATGGGCAGCTACTATGC
>CAVBPP010000144.1:0-8620 GCA_963597295.1 Paratractidigestivibacter sp.
CTATATCAGAAACGTACGAATGTTCTATTCAGAATTCGAAATTTCCCGTTGCAGGCGCGGAATCAGCACAAACAGACAATACAGCAGGCCAACCAACGCGATCGCGCCTCCGGCAATACCGACCAAGCTGACCGACGCATACGTGCAAACCCCGCCGCCAATGAAACTGCCGGTGCCGATTCCCAAATTGAAAATACCTGAGAATATAGCCATCGCGACCGTTTGCGAGCCGCTGTCGGCCACCCGGATAATCTCGGCTTGGTAGATGATCGAATATACAGCGCTGCACACGCCCCATAGGAAGCAAACGGCGAAAGCGGACCAGAACGACACCGCGCCGACAATCATAAGCAGCAGCGACAGCGCTACACCTCCAACGCAACCAGCAAGGAAAAACTTGCGATGGCGCGGGAACAATTTCGGGCACAGCGCGCTGCCGACGATACCTGAAAGCCCGAACGCCACCAGCACGATGGTGACTTCCCCACTGGCCAGACGGCCCACCTGCAGCAGGAACGGCTCGATGTAGCTGTACCCGGTGTAGAAACCCATGGCGAACAGCGCCGTCAGAACGAAAATGCCAACGAGCGACTTATTCCTCATGATGCGCGGCAGCTCCTTGAGGGTGAATGGCTTTTCGGGCGCCAACTTAGGGAACACAATGAAAAGGTATACCAGCACGGCAAACGACACGATGCCGACGCAGGCGAACGTCATGCGCCAGCCGAGCGCCAAGCCGACCGCACGTCCGATAGGCAAACCGAGCGTGTTGGCGAGCGCGGTGCCGGCTTCCACAGCTGAAAGCGCCAGCGGCCCATGCTGGGCCTCCACCACGCGTACGGCGACCGGCGCCGCTATCGCCCAGAAAATCGAGTGCGAACAGGCCACCACCAAGCGTGCACCCATGAGCATCCCATAGCTTGCAGCGACGGCCGATAGGGCCTGGCCGGCGCAGAAAACCGTCAGAACCAGAAGAACGAGCGGCCGAAACGGTATGCGCGAAGCCGCGATCATCAAAGGCAACGAAAGCAGCATGACGGCCCATGCGTACACGGACACGATCAGCCCGGTTTCGCCTTCCGACGTGCCGAAAGTGCCCCCAATATCGGTGAGCAACCCGACGGGCATGAACTCCGAGGTATTGAATATGAAAGCGGAAACGGTGATGCCGAGCAGCGGCAGCCACTCGCGCAAGGACATCTTGCTATCGACGAATTTCGACACGGTGATTAACCCAAACAGCTTGCTCGTTAGCGCTTACATGGTCGAAGCGGTGGCGGCAAGCATAACGCCCATGGCCCGACCTCACGCAGCGATTGAGGATTCTAGCACCACACGGTTGCGATGCAGCTCGGCAAACGGCGCCCGTCCAAGCAACCACAGATTCACCATCCGGCAGTACTGCGCAGCAACCGTTCGCCAGCCATTCCGCAACATATCGTTGCCCATTGTTTCGACATTGTTAACTAAACGTTTCGGCCGCATGTCGCTAACTATAATGCGCAGTATTGGAAACAACACACTAGGAGGTTTCTGCAATGACGTATGCCGAGCGAATTATCGAGCAGGTGAAGGCGAAGAACGCCGACCAGCCCGAGTTCATCCAGGCCGCAACCGAGGTTCTGAACACTTTGGGGCCCGCGCTTGACGCGCACCCGGAATTCGAGGAGAACGCGCTGCTCGAGCGCATCATCGAGCCCGAGCGCATCATCCAGTTCCGCGTGCCGTGGGTCGACGACTCCGGCAAGGTGCAGGTCAACCGCGGCTTCCGCGTCGAGTACAACTCGGCCATCGGGCCCTACAAGGGCGGCCTGCGCTTCAACCCCACGGTGACGCTGGGCATGCTGAAGTTCCTGGGCTTCGAGCAGATCTTCAAGAACGCCCTGACCACGCTGCCGATGGGCGGCGGCAAGGGCGGCTCCGACTTCGACCCGAAGGGCAAGTCCAACAACGAGATCATGCATTTCTGCCAGTCGTTCATGACCGAGCTGTGCCGCCACATCGGCCCGAACACCGACGTCCCGGCCGGCGACCTGGGCGTGGGCGGCCGCGAGGTCGGCTACATGTTCGGCCAGTACAAGCGCATTCGCGATGAGTGGACCGGCGTGCTCACGGGCAAGGGCCTCACCTTCGGCGGCTCGCTCGCCCGCACCGAGGCCACCGGCTACGGCCTGGTGTACTTTGTGGACGAGTGCCTGAAGTCCGCCGGCGAGAGTTTCGAGGGCAAGACTGCCGTCGTGCACGGCTCCGGCAACGTTGCCATCTACGCCATCCAGAAGGTCGCGCAGCTTGGCGGCAAGACCATCGCCTGCTCCGACACCAAGGGCTGGGTCGAGGACCAAGACGGCATCGACTACCAGGTGCTCGAGCACATCTACGACAAGAAGCGCTCCGGCCATGACGCCGGCGTCAGCTTGGCCATGTACGTCGACGAGCGCCCGAACGCCGTTTGGCACGAGGGCGACGGCCGCGGCGTATGGCAGCTTCCCTGCGACGTCGCGCTTCCCTGCGCCCGCGAGAACACGCTGCACCTCGAGGACGCCAAGGCGCTCGTCGCCAACGGCTGCAAGTACGTCGGCGAGGGCGCTAACATGCCCACCACGCTCGACGCGACCGAGTACTTCCTGGAAAACGGCATTGCGTTCATGCCCGGCAAGGCCGCCAACGCCGGCGGCGTGCTTGTCTCCGGCCTGGAGATGAGCCAGAACGCCGAGCACCTGAGCTGGACCTTCGAAGAGGTCGACGGCAAGCTCGAGGAGCTCATGCGCGGCATGTTCCACAATGTTGACGACACCGCGAAGGAATTCGGCCACGAGGGCAACTACGTCATGGGCGCCAACATCGCCGGCTTCCTGAAGGTCGCCGACGCGATGATGGCTCAGGGCATCGTGTAAGCCTGGGTAATTCCCGCTGAACTTAGAAAGCCTCCCAGCCGGGAGGCTTTCTTTTTGGCACTATGCATGATGCGCATCGGAGCCGATTTTAAGTTAACGAAGTAGCTTACAGATTCTCGCGGACCCAGTCGATGTTCCCCTGAATGGTCGCGATGAGCTCCTGGACATCATCGAATGCGCGCATCTCCCGTAGGAAATGGACGAACTCCACCTTCATATGCTGCCCGTAGATATCCCCTTCGAAATCAAGAAGGTGAACCTCGCAGGTGGCAACGGCGCGATCGGCGAACGTGGCGGCAACGCCGACGTTGACTGCGGCCTTATAGCGTTTGCCCCCGACACGAGCATAGGCGGCATACACGCCATCGCCGAGCGGACGGAGCTGATCCGACACCGCAAGGTTAGCGGTGCGAATGCCCATATCCGCACCTTCCCCACGGCCGGCCTCAACGGTGCCGGTCATAAAGTACGGACGCGTGAGCAGGGAATTCGCTTCCTTAATATTCGTATCCGCCAGCAAAAGCCTGATGCGCGTGGCAGTCACCGGAGCCCCATCGGCGCTCTTCAACTCATGGGCATGCACTTGCATCCCACGCCCGGAAGCCCAGGCGTCAAGTTCAGCGACAGAGCCGGCGGCCTTGCAGCCGAAATGGAAGTCGGACCCAACATGAAGATGCGCAGGCGTTCCCTCGCCGAAGGTGCGCACCAGGAATTCCTCGGGTGAACTGGCGGCGAAGTCGCGGGTGAACGGCAGGGCAACGACGGCATCGACGCCGGTCGATGCGAGCATCTCCAGGCGTTCCTCATTCGTCATCAGCTTCTTCAGGCGCTGCGCGTGGAACATCTCGTCCGGATCTATGTCGAACGTCAGCGCAATCGACTTTCCGCCGTCTTCCCCGGCAGTCGCTTTCGCCTGGTCAAGCAGAAATCGATGCCCCATGTGCACCCCGTCGAACACGCCGAAAGCGCACGACGACCCGGAGAAAAACGATTTATCGAATGTTTCGTCGGCCTTATATATCGCAGCCACGGCTCACTCCCGTCTGGAATACGCAGCATGGCTTGAAGCATGCGCGCCTTGAATCGAATTCGTATAAAGCGACCACCTTGTTATCGCTGATCACGGAGATGATCTCGCCACCTTCGGGCTGTCGGGGACTTTCGCATACGCCCGACGTGCATGAGCACACGGCCAGTTCTGTTGCGCTTTTGCCGTATTCGTACAGTTTCACATGATTCGTCGCGATAAAGCCACCGTTGCCAACCTTTGCGGCCAAGGCATCGTCGGCGAATGCGAAGCGAAACCCAAGAAGTTTAACCGGGTCGAGCGCCGCACGCACCCCAACATCTTCAAGAGCCTCAAGCGAAATGCAATCCTCGAGCGTCATGCGTCCGGCCTCGATGCGACGAAGCCCGCACAGGTGGGCCGGGCAGTGCAATTCCTTGCCCATATCGCGAGCGAGCGCGCGAATGTACGTTCCCTTCGAAACATGGAATTCCACATCCCATTCCACGGAAGCTGAATCGCTCAACTCACGCACCGCGGTCAGCCTTGCTGAGTACACCTCGATGTCGCGCGGCGTCAGGTCGATGATGTTGCCGCGCCGAGCCTCGTCGCAAGCCTTCCGGCCAGCAACTTTGATTGCGGAATATGCTGGAGGCATCTGCTTGTGCTGGCCCACCATGCTCCCCACGAAGCTTCGAGCGAAATCTTCATCTGCCAAGACGTCGGGCACATCGGCAGTCTGAATCACCTGACCCTCGGCATCGTCGGTATCGGTAGACGTTCCAAACGATACGGTCGCCAAATACGCCTTATCATGGCCCGTCATGTAATTCGAAAGACGCGTGGCCGGCCCGACGCAGATCGGCAGAACACCGCTTGCCGCCGGGTCAAGCGTGCCGGTATGCCCAACGCGCTTCTCGCCGAAGATACGTCGACAGCGATTGACAACATCATGCGAGGTCATGCCAGCAGGTTTATCAACGCCGACGACAAGGCACAGTCCCGAAGTACCACGCTTCACTATGCGCGCACCGCCTTCAGCATGGCATCCTTCACCTTGTTGAACGCCTCTTCCATTCCGCAATGCAACGTGAAGCCGGCAGCGGCCACATGCCCGCCGCCCCCGAACTCACGCGCAACGGCCGAAACGTCCGTCTCATCCTTTGCGCGAAGGCTGCCGCGAATGCAATCCTCCTGCTCGCGCAGCACACAAGCGGCACGAACGCCAGCTACAGAACGAAGCGCATCGATGATCGGCTCGGCATCCGATTTCACAGCGTCGCATGCTTCGAAGTCGGAAAGGCCCAAACGGGTGATCGCAACGCCGGATTCCAAGTCAAGCTCCATGCGGGAAATCGCAACGCCCTCCAGCTTCACCGAGGCAAGTGTGCGATTCTGGAAAATCTGGCGCGAAATTTCGGCAGGCTTGGCACCGCATGCAACCATCTCAGCGGCAAAGCAAAACGCACGCTCATCGGTGTTCTGAAACTGGAAGCGTCCGGTATCGGTCACAAGCCCCGTATAGCAGCAAGTCGCGAACTCTCCTTCACGCGAAACGCCCAGATAAGAAGCAAGCTCCCAAATCAACAGCGTAGTCGATGCCGCATCCGGGTCAACATATACATGCTCGCACATGGTCGTGTCGACGGCATGATGGTCGATGGTGAAGGAAACCTCGGCCGCATCTAACAGCCCGCACGCCGCCTCGCCTATGCGTTCGCGCGTCGGAACGTCGACGCAGACGAAGGTTTTGCACGCACCAGCGTACTGAGATGCCGGCACAAGCTCATCAACAAACGGCAGGGTCGCGCGAAGGTTTCCGTCAACGGCATCTTCCTTCACCAACACCACGTTCGCACGCTTGCCCAGGCGACGCAACGCGCACATCAGCGCCAGCTGAGACCCGAGGCAATCGCCATCGGGGCTCACGTGACCGCAGATGACGAAATCGTCGCAGTCGGCCAGAAGCGCTGCCATCTGCTCAAGCGTGCAATTGGATTGCGGGGTTTGAGCCATGCGCTACTCCTCGTCTTCGTAAGCGGACTCAACGCCAGCGGCTTCGCGCTCGGCCGCGATCTGCTCGGATGCCCTATTGCGATCCGCGTCGCGCTCCAACGCCGAGGCAATGCGTTCGGCCTCGTCAACCGAACGGTCCAAGATAAAGCGCAGCTGCGGAGCCACGCGCCACGAAAGCTGACGAGCCATAAGCGAGCGAATGCGCCCCGAAGCGCGCTCGAATGCGTTGGCTACGGCTTCGTATTGGCCCTTCTCGGCTGAATAGAACACATTGCAAGCGCTGCGATCGTAGCTGACCTCGCAGCCGGTGATCGTGACCAACGAAAGCTTTGGATCGGAAATCTCGAATAGCAAAATGTTCGCGATCACCTCGCGAGCCTGCTGATTGACCTTACGATTTTGAGAACCTTGTTTCATACATGCTCCCATCCATATAACGAAAAAAGGGGCTCCGCGAAGCAGCACTGCCGCGAAGCCCCATGCAATTGACGATTACTCCGTGCGTTCGACTTCCTTGATCTGGTAACCCTCGATCATATCGCCGATCTTCAGGTCCTGATACCCTGCAACGCCGACGCCGCACTCGTAACCCTGCTTGACGGCCTTCACGTCGTCCTTGAAACGACGCAGCGACGCGAGCTCGCCCTCGAAGATGACGGTGCCGTCGCGCACGATACGAACCTTGTCGTCGCGATGCAGCTCGCCCTCAGTGATGTAGCAACCAGCGATAGTTCCGACCTTCGGCACCTTGAACGTCTCGCGGACCTCAGCAGAGCCGGTGTCCTCCTCAACGATATCGGGTGCCAGCAAGCCGACACGAGCGGCGTTGATGTCCTCGATGGCCTGGTAGATAACGCGATACAGGCGAATATCGACCTTTTCCTTCTCGGCCTGCTGCTTGGACTTGCCTGTCGGACGGACGTTGAAGCCGATGATGATGGCATCGGAAGCCGTGGCGAGCGTTACATCGGTCTCGGTGATGCCGCCGACGGCCGAGTGAACGATGTTGATCTTCACCTCGGACTGATCCATCTTGTTGAATGCGTCGCGCAAAGCCTCGATGGAGCCCTGCACGTCGGCCTTCACGATCAGGTTCAGGTCGGTCTGCTTGCCCTCCTCGATGCGGTTGAACAGGTCGTCCAGGCTCATATGCGACTTGGACTCCTGCTCGGCCAGGCGGGCACGCAGCGCACGCTCCTCAGCAAGCTTGCGGGCATCGCGCTCGTCGGCGAACACACGGAACTCGTCACCCGCAACGGGCACGCTGTTCAGGCCCAGAATCTCGACCGGATCGGCCGGCTTCGCGGCATCGACATGCTTACCATGCGGATCGACCAGTGCGCGAACGCGGCCGTAGGAGGTGCCTGCGACCAACGTATCGCCCGGATGCAGCGTGCCGCGCTCGATGAGCACGGTCGCAACCGGGCCGCGGCCCTTATCAAGGTTGGCCTCGATAACGAAGCCGGATGCCTCGGCATCGGGGTTGGCCTTCAGCTCGAGCACATCGGCCTGCAGCAAGATGGTCTCCAACAGATCGTCGATGTGCAGCTTCTGCTTAGCGGACACGTTGACGAACATGTTCTGACCGCCCCAATCCTCGGGGATGACGCCGTATTCGGTCAGCTCCTGGCGGACGCGATCCGGGTTCGCTCCGGGCTTATCGATCTTGTTAACGGCAACGACGATGGGCACCTCGGCAGCCTTCGCATGGTTGATCGCCTCGATGGTCTGCGGCATGACGCCGTCATCGGCAGCCACGACCAGCACGATAACGTCGGTGACCTGAGCGCCGCGAGCGCGCATTGCCGTGAACGCCTCGTGGCCGGGCGTATCGATGAAGGTGATCTGACGGTCACCGATTTTCACCACGGAAGCGCCGATATGCTGCGTGATACCGCCGGCCTCGCCCTCGGCGACGCCGGTATGGCGAATCGCGTCGAGCAACGAGGTCTTGCCATGGTCGACGTGGCCCATAACGGTGACAACGGGCGGACGCGGCTTGAGGTCGTCTTCGCTGTCATGGTAAACGACGGCGAATTCCTCTTCCGGCGACACGACGCGAACCTTGCGCCCCATGTCATCCGCGATAAGGTCGATCAGCTCCTCGGGCATGGACTGCGTAACGGTGAGCACCTGGCCCAACATGAACAGGCGCTTAATGACATCGTTGGGCTGAACGCCAAGAAGCTCGGCGAACTTACCGACGGTCGAGCCCTGCGGAATCTCGACGACGGAATCGTCGAGCACCAACTCGGGGTCCAAACCGCGCTCGATGGCCTTGAGCTCCATGCGCTCGCGGGCTTCGGCCTCGCGCTTCTGCTTGCGCTTCTTGCGACGACCCTCGCCCTCATGGGAATTGGCGGCTGCGACGGCGGCGCGGGCCTCGGCGAGCACCTTGTCGCGCTGCAGCTCCTCGGCTTTGACGGCCATCTGCGCGTAGCGGTCTTCCCCGCCCAAGTTCATCTCGAGCTCGGGCACGTGCTGCTCGATGCGCTGGCCCTTCTTGCGCTTGCCTCCGCGCTGATTACGGTTACCGGCGCCGGCATTTCCGCCACGGCCGTTCGCACGCTGCTCGGCACGCTGTTTCTCGATGCGCTGCTTCTCGGATTCGATTTGGGAAAGCAGGCTATCGAACCCGCCTTTACGGCTGGCGACAGGAGCCGGACGACGCGGAGCTGACTTGGTCTGAGGGTTGGCCTGAGAT
>CAVBPP010000145.1:0-8324 GCA_963597295.1 Paratractidigestivibacter sp.
ATCAAGACGAGGGGAGGCTTGCGTTCGCCCTGGCCATTTCGGAGCCTCAGTCGGGGTCGGATTTGCGTGGCATGGAAACCTGCGTGCGCAAGTCGGGCGGCAAGCTCGTGCTTTCCGGCAACAAGATTTTCGTCAATAATGGCGAATATGCACCGTATCTGCTGGTCGCGGCCCTTGACGGGGACGGGTCATCCAAGGGAAAGCCCGAGCTTTCGCTTTGGCTCGTTCCGCATAGCGCTGCCGGCGTGGAAGTGTATCCCATCGAGAAGGTAGGGCAGTCGATGCTCCCGTTTTCGACGGTGGCTTTCGATAATGTTGAGCTTGACGAAAGCTGGCGTTTGCACGGTAAGCGTTCCGGCTTCAAGCAGCTGTTCAAATTCTTCGAGATCGGTCGTTTGCTCGCCTGCGCGACATCGCTTGGTTTGGCGCAGGCTGCCATGGAAGATGCCCTGGCGTTCGCCGACGATCGGCGCGCTTTTAAGCAACCCATCACTGATTTCCAGCTGGTGCAGGAGATGATCGTCGATATGGAGTTGAAGCTGCAGAACATGCGCTCCTCGGTGTATCGCACGGCATGGTTGCTTGATTCCGATGCGGAAGAGCACGATGTTCGCCTTGCTGTGGCGCTTGCGAAACGCTATGTACCTAAGGCCGCCACCGAGGTCGCTTCCGATGCAATGCAGATTATGGGTGGGCGAGGTTACACCTGCTCGCATCGTGTGGCTTCCATTTGGGAGGATTGCCGCGGCTTCCAGATCGCCGAGGGCACCGATCAGATCATGGTGCATATTGCGGCACCGATGGTTTTGGAGCGGTATCGCAAGAGCCGCGAATAAACTATTGGGCTATTTGGCTATGCGCCCGTTTTTGGCTAAGGGATGTCCTCTTCGGGCATCCCTTTTCCTTTTGCTCAGGCTGTCTGAAATCTTGATAGCGATCGCCGGTCGAACGTTTTGACTTTTGATGGGAAGCTTGTGTTCGTCAAGCATGTTCCTTTGCTAGGACGCGCTCAGATTCGTTGATGCTTTGAATACCTATTCGAGTCAATTAAGAAGGCCCCCGGAATTCCGAGGGCCTTCGTTGAGCAAAGGGTTATGTTGCGGGCTGCTTTGAGCTCTTATGAAGGACTAGTCCTTCTGCGGCTGCATTGCGCTGTAGCCGAACTGCTTCTTGTACTGGACGCACACGAAGGCGGCCATGAGCACGGAGAGCAGGGAAGCGACGAGCAGCAGGATCATCATGATCCACACAGCCTGGGTCTCACCGGTGGCGGTGGTCATCGCGGACACGATGAAGGGCAGGAACACCGAAGCGAAGCCCATGAACGTGTAGTACATGCCGACGTTACGACCACGCGGGCCGGGGCACATTTGCTGACGCAGCGTGACGCCGGTCTGCAGCATGCCGCCAGCAGCGGAGAAGCCGAGCACGGCGATGCCGAAGTAACCGGCGCCGGCGCCCAGGTTCAGCGGCAGGGCGATGATGACGACGGCCAGGGCCAGGGAGGCCAGGATGCCGTCGATGAGGATAACCTTGATCGGCGTCCAGCGAAGCTTGCCCATCATGACGGCCCAGAACAGGACGGCGATGATGGAGCCAGCGGTGTAGATGGACGTCAGGCCTGCGGCGGCGACGGAGTCGAGGCCGAGGTTGTTCTGGCCGAATGCCTTCGTGTACTGCTGAGCGCCGTACATGATGAACATGATGACGAAGCCGAAGAACAGCGTCACGAAGTTGGTCAGAGCGGAAGGCTTCTGGAGCATTGCGTCCTTGGCGGCCTGAATCTCAGCCTCAGCTTCGTTCTTGGCGCCGGACTTGTCGTCGCTACCGGTGGACTGCTTGCGCTTGTCGTCGTAAACGAACGGCGTCACAGCGGCGAGCACAACGCAGATGATGGACAGAACGATCGGGATGATGACGTTGATGTGCCAGGAATCACCGGAGTTCATAGCGGCGAACAGCGGGTAGATGATGCCGGCAACGGAGATGACGGCCTTGATGCCGATGGTGGTCGAACCCGCATACTTGGGGTTCGCCTCGGCGATGGCCGGGTACAGAGCACCATCCCAGAAACCGGACGTGGCGACACCGGACAGGAAGCCGGCGAAGCAAGCCAGGTAGAAGTTGTCCGTGACCAGCAGGATGACGAAGCAGATCACGTACAGGATGGCACCGAGGACGGCGGGGAGCTTACGGCCGATGCGGTCGGAAACCTCGCCACCGATCCAGACGCTGACGAATTTGCCAACGCCGGTCAGCGTGATTGCCATGGAGACGGCTGCCGCGCCGGCGGCCGCGTCCGTGTAACCCCACTGCGTATAGAAATTAACCTTGTTCTGGCTCAGGATGATTGCCTGAACGCCATGCGTCAGATAGCACATGTAGATAGTCGCGATTGCGAACATGTACTTCTTCGCTACTTGAGCTGCTGCACTCACTCTTTCCTCCTCCTTACGATGAAACAGTTATGAGCCATAACCCTTGGTTCAATCAACCATGCATTGACTTTGACCCTTTCCAAAGCCGATGCATGCTCAACCACTTCACATAATATTTACAAGTTCGAAATTCTTCCAATAGCGGGGATTCGAAGTTTTCCCGGGTATTCATTAATGTTTCGAATAGATTGCCTGGGTACTTCGATTCATGCGTTTTGAACTGGTAAAACTCGGGAACTAAAAGAAGCCGCAAATTACTGCGGCTTCAAAATTTTTAGCGAAAATAGCTTGACTAATTACATTTTCCGGAAAACAGAATGGTTACAACTTGCTGCGGTAAGCGGTAGCGGCAGGACTACGAACGGTGATCGGTCGTGCCTGCCTCCAGGCCTCCAT
The DNA here is from genome assembly GCA_963597295.1 of Paratractidigestivibacter sp. Taxonomy (GTDB): domain Bacteria; phylum Actinomycetota; class Coriobacteriia; order Coriobacteriales; family Eggerthellaceae; genus Senegalimassilia. The sequence continues at coordinate 2,835 of CAVBPP010000145.1, forward strand.
CGCCGATGATGCCGAGCATGCTGATGCGCTCTACGGGCTTGCGAACGACGCCTAAGCCCTTGAAGCTCGCATAGAGCACGAAGCCGTTCTTGCAGCGGAAACCGCACTCGACGCATGGTTCCTTGTTGCAGTAGACGAAAGCATCCTCGTCGGCCAGCGCGAATACCATGCGGTTGCGCTTCTTTGGCAGGGCGTATTTCAGCTGCGTGCCCGTGAATGTTTTCATCATCACCCATTCGAGTTTGTGCTCGGGGGTATCATCCCAGGTGACGATGATGCAGTTGTTGTTAAAGCCGCCGTTGATTTGGTAGTCGAGCTCCATCTTCTCGGGGAGGTCGGCCTCGGTTAGCAACTCTGCTTGCGTGCAGCCTGCACCGGCTCCCGATTCGCCGACGTTGAGGTTCGCGTAGGGAAGGTGCCTGCATTCGATAGGGGGGCGGTCGGTCAGCTCGACTCCGGCGTCGCCGGAAAGGCCGATCAAGATATTGCCGGCCTCGTCGTTGAAGAAAGGGATATCTTCTTCGCTGACGCGCGGTTTAAACGATGCGCGCGTGCGCGTGATGCTGAATTCTTTGGCTCCTTTTGCCATGATTCCTCCTCGTCTTCGAAACGGGCCGCATCCCCCAATGAATGCAGCCCGATGCTACCTGAATTTTACGCCATTCTCCTTTTTAACTCTTCGGAGAGCTTGAAACGCTGCACCTTGCCTGTTGCGGTGCGGGGAATCTCGTCGATCATCTCAAGACGTTCGGGCCACAGGCGCTTCGAAACGCCACGGGATTTCAGGAACGCGAGAAGGTCTTCCAGCTTTGGTGCTTTGGCGCTGTTCGGTGCGCATACGGCGAACAAGCAGATTCTCTCGCCCATGCGGTCGTCAGGGGCGCCGATGGTCGCTTGATCGATAATTGCTGGCCAGGCCGAGCAAGCCTCGTCCACCTCGCGTGTCGATATGTTCTCGCCGCCGCGAACGATGATTTCCTTCTTGCGGCCGTTGATGCGTAAGCGGCCCTCTTTGTCCATGTATGCAAGGTCGCCGCTATAGAACCAGCCGTCGTCGTCGAGCACGGCGTCGGTTTGCTCGGGATCGTTCAGATATCCAACGAATACGTTCGGACCGCGGCTGGCCTCTTCGCCTTGCTCGCCCGGCGCGACGGGGTTCCTGTTCTCGTCGACGATGCGAATCTCGATGCCGTCGAGCGTGATTCCCGACCAGTCCCCGTTCCACTCGTCGCATTTCTCTGGCGGAACGTAGGCATGCGGGCAGCTTTCCGTCGATCCGTAGCATTCGCAGAGCGTGATGCCATGGACCTTCGCGCAGCTCACGAGCGATCCGGGAAGGGGAGCGCCGCCGGAAAGGAACAGCTTCAGCGATGGGACCGAGGTGCCGTTTCTGTCCATCGACGCGATCATGTCGTAGATGAAAGGAGTAGCTCCCATCGACCACGTGCAGTGATGCTCGTTGATCAGCTTGATTGCTACGTCGGCGTTGAAGTCCTGCTGCAGGATGGTCGCGCCACCGAGCAGTATGGGCGATATGATTCCATGGAAGAATCCCGTTGCATGGTTGAGTGGACTCGGCATGAACATCACGTCTTGCGAAGTTAGCGAAAGACCGCCGATGAACGCGCGCTCGCTGAAAAGCACGTTGTTGTGCGTGAGCAGCGCCTGTTTCGGTTTACCCGTGGTTCCGGACGTGGAAAGGATGACGGCGACATCGTCGGCGCTTACCTTGGGTGCGGTGAAGTTCGAAGCGCCGCTTTTCACAAGCTGCTCGAACGTGACCATATCGGTTTTGGGGTCCTGAGCGTTCTTCTGAACCAGAAGAACGCGCGACGCTTCTAAGCTATCGACCTTATCGACGCACTCAAGCGCGAGCTTCTCATGATCGGTCGTGTGATGGTGGGTGGGGCAGATGAACGCTCGCGTCTGCACCTTGTTCATGATGTAGATGAGGTCGTCCTCGCTGTAGTTGCGGGCGACGGGATGCATCACGGCGCCGGTTTTCGCGATGCCGATGAAGATGGGACAGAACTCGGCCCAGGTGGGCAGCTGAAACGTGACAACGTCGCCCGGATTCACGCCAGAATCGGCAAGCCATGCTGCAACGGCGTTGGACATTTCATCTATTTGACCATACGTCAAAGAAGCGCCGGCGTCGTCGGTCACGAATGTTTTGCCTGCGTTTTGGGACGCCTGCTTGTTCCATACGTCGGCGATCGTGTCGGCAGTCCAGAAGCCCTCATCGTAATACCGCTTCTTAGCCTGCTCGTTGATCTTCAGATCGCAAATCATCTAGATCTCCTTCGAACATGCCCGCCTCTAAGGCATGTGCCTTCACAGATATTATTTTGATTCGAAGGTGGCGTATGCGTCCAATAACCGTTCGCGGAAGTAGGCAAGCGAATTATAGGCAGAATTTATCGAAGCATTGCTCAACGGCTTGTTCGATGAATCTTTGGGTTTTCGGGTTACAGAACGCGTTTGAGCTGCTGTTTCTTAATCTCGCTCTCAAGCGAGGAGTGCACGATGTTCTGGAACGGCTTCACATCCGCCAGTATCTCTTGACATGTCGGGTCGCAAACCTTATCGACTATATAGGTGACGATGGCCCCGGCATAGAATTCCGACAGGAAGCGGATGTTGCCCTCGGCAAGGTAACGGTTCGAAAGCGTGAAGCGCACGTCTTGCGCCAAAGCCGTGGTATACAGCTGCTTCAAATAGGTTTGCAGGCTGTCCGGTCCGGATATACGCAGGATCTTGGCGTAAAACTGCCTGCGCTGCGAGAAGCAGGTGGCAAGCATTTCCAGGAACACGGACCCGTTAATGCTTCGCACGCCGACTTTGCGACATACATAATAAGGTAATGTCGGGTACGTCTGCGGGCCTTCCGCTTCGTAGACCAGCTCCTCGGGGGGGATTCGCTGGTTCAGCACGTCGGCAAGGTCGCGCCTGAAAATCCAGCGGATGAGGCTTTCCTTGCCCTCGAAATGGTAGTAGAACGTTTTGCGGTTCTTGCCCGATGCCGCGACGATGTCCGAAACGGATATCTTCTGTATAGGCAGGTGCTCGGCGAGTTCGATAAACGAATTACCCAAAAGTGCCATTGTGTCGGTCGAGCCCATGCTAATGCGCCCCTCTCCTTACCGCGAGATACGGGATAATGCCTGATAAATCGGTCAAAAATAACTGATTCGGCACAAAAGGAAGTATAGTTCATATGGACACAACTAAACAAGTGGGGAAAGACCTTAAAACGGTATGTGGGCTATGTTCGGCGCTAACAAGTCGCTTTGTTTTGATTAAAAGCCCAGGTCAAATAAATTATTATTGAAATTTATCAATTCGACCGGCTTTTGATAAGTTTTGCCTATGCAGCCTGATTCGTCGAAATTTTGAAACAGATTCTGTAATCTGACCGGTTCTCTCTCGATTTTACGCGCGTATCATTCATTTGCGAAGGCGGCAACGCCCGTTGCCGTTAAGCAAGAGCTGAATGGAAGTTCGAGCACAAGGAGAGAACATGGACTTCAGTTTGACCGATGAGCAGCAGATGCTGCTCGAAAGCGTGGACGAGTTCTGCGAGAAGTACTTCACCGAAGACGTCGTGAAGAAGATGTACGAGGATCACGGCATGCCGCAGGAGATCGCCGAGGCGTACCGCGACGCAGGCTTCGGCCTGATGGGCATCCCCGAGGAGTACGGTGGAATCCCGATGGACCGTGTGACCATCGGCCTTATGCTCGAGCGCCTGTACCACAAGTCCGGCTGCATGCACATCCTGTATCAGAACTCCCTGTCCATGTTCGACATCATGGAGTTCGGCACCGATGCTCAGAAGCAGGAAGCCATGGACCACTACATGGAGACCGGTTGGCCGATCGCCTCTCTGTCCATCTCCGAGCCCGGCGCCGGTTCCGACAACCGCTCCATGACCGCCGTGACCAAGAAGCAGGCCGACGGCACCTACAAGCTGTCCGGCCAGAAGACGTGGGTGACCATGGGCGCCGTTCTGCCCTACACCATCGTCATCGCCAAGGACGAGGACCCCTCCCACGACAATAACGAGATGTCCCTGTGGATGGTCAAGATGGACACGCCCGGCGTCTCCACCGCTCCGCTGCACAAGATCGGCCAGCAGTGCATTCCGTTCTGCGAGGTTTACCTGGACGACGTCGTGCTGACCGAGGATCAGCGCATGGGCGAGCCCGGCAAGGGCTTCATGATGCTCATGAAGAACTTCGAGGTCGAGCGTGCTTACATCGTCGCCGAGCAGGTCGGCCTGGCTCAGGCTGCCCTGGAGGACGCCGCCAAGTACGCTAACCAGCGCATCGCCTTCGGCAAGCCGATTTCCCGCCTGCAGATGATCCAGGAGCTCCTGACCGACATGGAGATCAAGGTTCAGAACACGCGCAACATGCTGTACAAGACCCTGTGGATGATGGACAACGGCCAGCCCGTGCAGCTCGAGTCCGCGATGCTGAAGCGCTACGGCTGCGCCGCTTGCTTCGAGGTCGCCGATTCCGCCCTGCAGATCTACGCCGGCCTTGGCTACACCACCGAGGTCCGCATCGGCCGTCTGTGGGCCGACATGCGCGGCAACATGTTCGGTGGCGGCACGCACGAGATCATGGCGTACATCGCCGGCCGTCAGGTTGCAAAGAAGTACGCTGAATAAAGCGCTTTTTTCCGGGGCGCCCAGGCAAGGGTGCCGGGCGCCCCTTCTTCTCTTTTGGCATTGAGCTTTCGCGAATGCGCATAAGCTTTATGTATATGTAATTAAGTCTTACGAAAGGACGGATTCCATGAGGATCGCTGTGGCTTTCAAGGCCGTGCCCGACGCTCAGGACGTTCAGGTTGCGGGCGACCGCACGCTGGATTACTCCAAGGCGAAGCTGACCATTTCCGAGTATGACAAGAACGCGCTGGAGCTTGGTGCCCAGCTGGCTGACGAGGCTGTTGCCATCACCGTCGGCGGCAAGGACATCGACAACTCCAAGCTGAAGAAGGACGTTATGGCGCGCGGCATGGAGCACCTGTACATGGCTGCCGACGACGCCTACGCCGATCTTGACGCTGCCGCTACCGCCGCTGCCCTGGCCGACGTGCTGGGCAAGGCCGGCGACGTTGACGTCGTTCTGTGCGGCGACGGCTCCGCTGACAACTACGTGCAGCAGGTTGACGTGCAGCTGGCTGAGAAGCTCGGCTGGCCGGTCGTGACCGCCGCCTCCAAGGTCGAGGTTGCCGGTTCCACCGCTACCGTGACCCGCGCTCTGGAGGATTGCACCGAGACCGTTGAGGTTTCCCTGCCCGCCGTCATCTCCGTCACCCCCGACGTTGCCGAGCCCCGCATCCCGGGCATGAAGGACATCCTGGCCGCCGGCAAGAAGCCGATGGACGTCTCCGGCGCTGACGCTGCCGTCGCCGCCGCTCTGACCACCGTCGAGTGCCTGGCCCCCGAGCAGGTTGCCCGCAAGCAGGAGATCGTCGACG
>CAVBPP010000146.1:0-8178 GCA_963597295.1 Paratractidigestivibacter sp.
GCTTCGGCCTCGGCAGCGCTTCGTCGCACCTTGCCCGATTCGTCTATCTCGCCGGCCTCGCGCATATGGCTGGCCAGCTCATCGAGCAGATCGTCGGCGGTTTCGCCGAACGCCTCGCAGCCGCCTTGCGCGCTCGAGCGGCCGCGACGGGCATCGCGCACCGCCGCCGTCACGGAAAAGCATGCCGCGTCCATCACGACGCCAGCTTCTGGGAAAGCATCTTCGTGGCGTTGACCATATGGCGGTTCACGGCCATCTCCTTCGCCGAGAACCCCAGCGCCAGGCCCACCAGCTGCGGCAGATGCAGGGTCGGCATGGTGATGTCGGCCTCGTAGCTCTTCTGCGCGTCGGCCTGCCACATATCCAGCGCCATATGGCACAGCGGGCAGGGCGTGACCAGGCAGTCGGCGCCGGCATCCTTGGCCGTCAGGCAGCTCACGCCGTTGGACAGCAGGGCCTCTCGCTCGGCCGGGTAGATGCTGTGGAAGCCGCAGCAGGCAAGGCGCTGCTCGAAGTCGACGTTTTGCGCCCCGAGCGCCTCGGCGAGCATCTCCATCGAACGAGGATTGCGCGGGTTCTCGAAGCCCATCACATCGGGCGGCATCAGAATATGGCAGCCGTAGAAGTTCGCCACGGAAAGGTTCTCAAGCGGGTTGGTCACGTGGCGGCGCAGCTCTTCCAGGCCGTATTCGCGCTCGTCCACCAGCACCCACAGGTAATGCGTGATCTCGCAGGTGCCCTTGTATTCCAGGCCGCTTCCGGCCAGCGCCTCGTTCACCTTCGCGCGCAGCTTGGGGTCGGAATCCAGGCGCTTCTTCGCCGTGCGCAGCATGAGCGTGCACGTATTGCATACCGTGAGGATGCGATCGAAGCCCGCGGCTTCGGCCAACGCGATGTTGCGCGCGTTCACAGCGACGCCCAGAAAGTCGTCGATGTCTTGAATCTGCGCCGCGCCGCAGCAGGTCCAGCCTTCGATCTCCTCAAGCTCGATGCCAAGGCGCTCGCAGGTTTTCTCCGTCGCTATCTTCAGCTCGCCCGCGGCGCTTTCGAGCGTGCACCCCGGGAAAAACGCGTAACGATGCTTAGACATGGGTAGCATCCTCCTTCTGCTGCTGGGAAAGCTTCGCCGAGAACTCGTACAGGCGTCGAACATCGCCGATGCCCTTGACGGGGCGAGGCATGTGCAGCGGGTTCATCTTGCCCGCCGCCACCATGCGCACGGCGAACGGCGTGCGGTTCACCGCCGTCTTCACCATACCCTCGGTACGCAGCGCCAACATCGTCTCGTTGAGCATGCCCGTGCGCTTCACGTCGTCGTAGAAGCTGTACGCGTGACGCGCGCCCTCGGACTTCTTCTGCCCCATGGCAAGCGCTCGGCGTCGCAGGTAGCTGATCTCCTCGGCGACGGGAATGTGCTTCGGGCACTTCGTGGAGCACTGCTGGCAATGGATGCACTTCCACAGGTTGTTCTCGAGCGCCGCCAAAACGCGCTCGCCGCGGTTGCCGTCGCGGCTGTCGCGCTCGAATCGGTACGCCTTGTTCATCATGGCCGGCGGCAGGTACGTGCCGTCGTCGTAGGCAAGCTCGCGGCATTCGGAGATGCAGCTTCCGCACAGCACGCAGTCCGCGGGCTTAGAAATCAGATGGAACTCCTCGGGCGTCTGCAGGTGGTCGTGGCGGCCGGCGTGCGGGCACATCCAGCCGGACACCTTGCGCATCTTGTCGGATATGCCGTCGAAGTTCACCACCAAGTCGCGCACGACCGGCAGGTTGTTCAGCGGCTCCAGGAACAGCTCGTCGGTTTCGAACGTATCGAGCAGCGTGTCCAGCTGCGTCTCGCACGCCAGGTATGCATTGCCGTTTACCTGCACGGCACAGCTTCCGCAGATGGCATGGCGACAGGCGCTCGTGAAGCACAGGCTCGCGTCCTGCTCCTCGCGGATCTTCGTCAGGCAGCCGAGCAGGGTGTTCTTCTCATAAGGGATGACGTATTCCTGGTTGAACGTGCGCTCGCCGTCGAAGCGGCGCACGTTGAAGGTGATCATGCGGTCGGTCATTTAGTACTTCCTCTCCTCGGGCGCGAACCTCGTCACCGCCACGGGGCGATACCCCAGCGTGAAGCCGCCGTCGGCGCCGAGCGTCACCAGCGTGTGCGCCAAGAACCTCTCGTCGTCTCGCTGCGGGTAATCCTCGCGCGAATGGGACCCGCGGCTTTCGGTGCGCGCGCGGGCGCCCATGCACACCGTCTTGGCGATGGTGAGCACGTTGCCAAGCTCCACGTAGTTCATGAACGCCTGGTTGTACACCTGCGAATCGTCGTCGATGCGCGCGTCGGCGTAGGCGGCCAGGCACTCGTCGACGACCGCCTCGGCCGCTGCCATGCCCTCTTCGGTGCGGAAGATGCCCACGCCGTTCCACATGGCCTCGGCCATGCGGTCGCGGATGGCGAAGATCGACTCGCCGGTGCGCTTGGCGCGCATGGTGCGGAAGCGCTCTTCCCAGCTGCGTCCGAGCGCATCCAGGCGCCCCGTACCCGAAAATTCGCGGCGACGGGCCGTCTGAGCTGCGCCGATGCCGGCTTGCTTGCCGAAGAAGACCACTTCGGACACGGAATTGCCGCCCAGGCGGTTCGCGCCGTGCACGCTGATGCAGCTGCACTCCCCCGCCGCGTGCAGGCCGTCCACGGCCGTCGCGCACGTGCGGAAATCGATAACGTCGATGCCGCCCATCATGTAGTGATTCGAGGGTCGGATGGGAACCGGGTCGGTGATCATGTCGACGCCCTCGAACGACAGCGCCAGCTCGCGCACCTGCGGCAAGCGCTCCATGATGCGCTCGGCGCCCAGATGGCGCAGGTCCATAAGCACGTAGGAGCCCATGCCCTCGCCGAAGCCGCGGCCTTCCTTGATCTCGGTCTCGATGGACCTTGCGACCAAATCGCGCGGGCCAAGCTCCATCTTCTCGGGAGCGTAGCGGGCCATGAAGCGCTCGCCCTCGTTGTTGATCAGGTAACCGCCTTCGCCGCGGCATGCTTCAGAAAGCAGCACGCCGGTAGAGGCCAGGCCCGTCGGGTGGAACTGCACGAACTCCGGGTCCTTGATGGGCACGCCCGCGCGCAGGCAGGCCGCCACGCCGTCGCCGGTCATGTTCGTCGCGTTGGTGGTGCGGCTCCAGTACACGCGGCCGAACCCGCCCGCCGCGATGACCACGGCACGCGCCTGGAAGGTCTCAATCTGGCCGCGGCGCAGGTCGATGGCGACCACGCCCTCGACCTGTCCGTCGGTCTGCGCGATGTCGAGCAGGTTGTACTCGTCCAAGAACTCGACGCCGTTCTTCACGCAATTCTCGTAGAGCGCGTGCAGGACCACATGCCCCGTCTTGTCGGCCGAATAGCAGCAGCGCGGATGGCTTGCGCCGCCGAACGGGCGCTGGGCGATGCGCCCCTGCTCATCGCGCGAATAGGGAACGCCCATGCCCTCAAGCTCCAAGACCAGATCGGGCATGCCCGACACGAAGAACTCGACCGCATCCTGATCGGCGAGGTAATCGCTGCCCTTCACCGTGTCGAACAGGTGGCTCTCGATGGAATCGGTCTCGTCGCGATAGCCGAGCGCCGCGTTCATGCCGCCCTGCGCCGCGCCGGTATGGCTGCGCGTGGGGAACACCTTCGTCAGCACGGCGACGCTTAAATCGCCCGAGGCCGACGCGTTGAGCGCGGCGGACATGCCGGCGCCGCCCGCGCCCACGATGACAACGTCGTATTTCTTCACGTCGCCCACCTACTCCATGCGGTACTTGGCAACGCCCTGCTCGTACAGGTTGTTGCCCTCGGCATCGATGACCACGATGCAGGGGTAGTTCTCGACGCGCAGACGGCGCACGGCCTCCGGGCCCAGGTCGTCGAACGCGATGACCTCGCATTCCTTCACGCTGTCGGCGATGAGCGCCGCGGCGCCGCCGATGGCCGCGAAGTACACGACCTTGTTCTTCACCATGGAATCGACTACCTCGGCCGAGCGCGGGCCCTTGCCGATCATGCCTTTCAGGCCCTGCTCCATCATGGCCGGGCTGTACTTGTCCATGCGGCCGGACGTGGTCGGGCCGCACGACCCGATGCAGCGGCCGGGCTTGGCAGGCGTCGGGCCGGCATAGTAGATGACCTGGCTGTCCCAGTCGACGGGCAGGTCCTCGCCAGCGTCGATCATCTCGACCATGATCTTGTGCGCCGCATCGCGGCCGGTGTAGATGATGCCCGAAATGTTGACCATATCGCCGCACTTCAGGTCTGCGATAACCTCGTCGGTCAGCGGCGTGCTGATGTTCTTTGCTTGTGCCATTTTTCTCGTCTCCTAACGTTTAGCGAAGGCTGCTTACAGAACGACTTCCTTATGACGTGCGGCGTGGCAATTCAGCGTCACGGCAACCGGCATGGTCGCGATGTGCGTCGGATAGGTTTCAATCTGCACGGCCAGCGCGGTGTTGCGGCCGCCGAAGCCCTGCGGGCCCACGCCGGACTTGTTGATCTCCTTCAGAAGCTCGCGCTCGATGGCTGCGTATTCCGGGTTGGGATTCGGCGCGCCGGCCTCGCGGCGCAGGGCGACCTTGGAAAGCTGCATGGCCTTGTCGGCGTTGCCGCCGATGCCCACGCCCACGACCGTCGGCGGGCAGGGGTTGCCGCCGGCGTTCACCACGGCGTCGACGATGAACTTCTTCACGCCCTCGAGGCCGTCTGCGGGCTTGAGCATCTTCAGCTGGCTCATGTTCTCGGAGCCAGCGCCCTTCGGCATGACCGTGATGCGCAGCTCGTCGCCCGCCACAAGCGACGTGTAGATGATGGCGGGGGTGTTGTCGCCAGCGTTCTTGCGGTTCAAAACGGGGTCGATGACCGTCGATTTGCGCAGGTAGCCGTCGATGTAGCCCGCGGCCACGCCGGCGTTGATAGCGTCGTCGAGCAGGCCGCCTGAGATGTGCACTTCCTGGCCGATCTCGACGAACACGATAACCATGCCGGTGTCCTGGCACATGGGCACGTTGTTCTCGCGGGCGATCTTGATGTTGCGGCAGATCTTCTCCATCGCATAGGTGCCGAATTCGCTTTCCTCGGTCTCGGTCGCCTGGTGGATCAGTTTCTCGACATCGCGGGGCAGGTCGCACGCGGCCTCGATGCACAGGCGGCGCACCTCGGCGGTGATGTCGGCAACGTTGATTTCCTTCATGTCATGTCCTTTCATGTTGGGCCGCCTCGCCTTCTCGGGCGGCCGTTTCTCGTCTTGAATCGTCAGCAGTTCGCGCTGGCGCGGATGCGGGCTCAGGCCAGCGGCCTACCAAAGGCCGAGCACCTTCCACCAAACGCCGCCGACGCCAAGCCAAATGACGATGTTGATGACCGAAATGAGGGCGCCCGTCGACCACCATTTGCCCTGGCTCACGTAGCCGGCGCCGAACAGGATGGGGGCGGGTCCCGCGCCGTAATGGGTGAGCGAGCCCATCAGGTTGCCGAAGAAGCCCAGCACCAAGGCGGTGAGCATCGGAGGCGCGCCCGCAGCGATGGCCACGGTCAGAAACGCTGCATACATGGCGGTCACATGCGCGGTGGCGGATGCGAACAGGTAGTGGCTGAAGAAGTAGGCGAGCGCCAAGATGAGCAGCGCGACCACCCAGTTCATGCCGCCGACGCTTCCGGCCATGAGGTTGCCGAACCACGGGATGAGCCCCAAGGTGTTCAGCTGGCCGGCCATCATCACCAGGGCGCTGAACCACACGAGCGTGTCCCATGCGCCTTTCTCGTTCTTCACGTCGTCCCACGTCAGAACGTTGGTCAGAAGCAGGACGGACAGCCCGATGAAGCCGGTGGTGGTAGCGGAGAGGTTGATGGCGCTGCCCGCGATCCACAGCACCAGGATGAGCAAGAACACGAAGATCATCTTCTTCTCGGCGCTGCTGACCGGGCCCATCTCGGAAAGCTTCGCACGCGCCACAACCGCGGCGTCGGGCGTTTCCTTGACCTCGGGCGGGTTGACTTTGTACAGCACCAGCGGCACGACGATGAGCGCCACCAAGCCCGGGACCAGCGCGGCGATGCACCAGCCGACCCAGGTGATCTCGATGCCGGCGGTGTCGGCTGCAAGCTGCACGGCAAGCGGGTTCGCGGCCATGGCGGTGACGAACATAGCCGAGGTGATCATGTCGCCCTGGAAGGCCGTCAGATGCAGGAAAGACCCGATACGGTTGGCGGTGCCGTCCTCGGCGCGCGAGCCGAACGTATGGGACAGCGACTGCACGATCGGCCACACGATGCCGCCGGCACGCGCCGTGTTCGAGGGCATTGCCGGCGAAAGCACCAGGTCGGTGGCGATAAGCGAATACGCCAGGCCCAGCGTCTTCTTGCCGAAGCGCTCAACGAACAGGTACGCCACGCGGTTGCCGAGCCCCGTCTTGATGAAGCCACGGCTGATGAAGAACGCGATGACGATAAGCCAGATGGTGGTGTTCGAGAAGCCCGACAGGCTATCCTTCAAGCCGACGGTCCCCGTGAGCACGCTCACCGTGATGGCCATGATGGCGATGGCGCCCATTGGCAGCGGCTTGATGATAAGGCCGACGATGGTTGCGGCGAAGATGGCGAACATATGCCATGCCTTCACCTCCAAACCGGCGGGCACCGGGCAGAACCAAAGCGCTACGCCAACCGCCAACGTGATGAGCAGCATAAGCCAGTTGACGCCGGTCTTCCCTCCCGTCTTCTGCTTGGCGCGCGCCGCCTTCGTGCGTGCGCCGAACTGTGCGACTGTTTCCACGATCAATCCTTTCCTTGTGGTTTTGCGCGGGCTGCCCTGCCCGCGCCGACCGCACCCCCGGCGGCCGTTCGATGAGGCGAATTCTGTTTGAAACCAAAGTTAACTTCCGACACCCGCGAGGGGTGTACTTCGCCATTTACGCAGGCTGGGCGCGATAAAACACCCACCGCCCCACCCACCCAGGGTTTCAAGCAGCCAGTGAGAACACCCACCGCGAAGGACGTTTCGGCATGCGCGGCCGCGTGCTACACTTGACTCACTTAGAAGAAGACCGAAGGAGAGAGCCATGTCCGCCGAATGCGCCAAGCTCACGCCGGAGCGCGTAGCCGAAGCAACCTACCGGGCCGTGCGCCGCGCCGCCGTCGAGCTGCGGCCGGACGTGCTTGCCGGCATAGAGGACGCGCTTGCCCGCGAAACCGCGCCGCGGGCGCGCGCCGTGTTGGAGTCGATGCTGGAAAACGCCCGCATCGGGCGCGAGGACGGCGTGCCCATCTGCCAGGACACGGGCACCTGCTGGGTTCGCCTGGAAATCGGCGAAGAACTGACCATCCCCGGAAACATCCTTTCCGGCGTGGACGATGCCGTCGCACGCGCCTATACCGACGGCAAGCTGCGCATGAGCGTGCTCGCCGACGCGCTTTGCGACCGCACGAACACCGGCGATAACACGCCGGCGTTTTCCGAGGTGGCCTTCCGCCCCGGCCGCGGCGCCACCCTGCACGTGCTGCTGAAGGGCGGCGGATCGGACAATGCGAGCCGCGTGGTCATGCTGGCGCCGGGCGCCGGCTGGGAGGGCGTGAAGGCCGCCGTGCTCGACTGCGTGCGCGAGAAGGCCGCGAACGCCTGCCCGCCGCTCATCGTGGGCGTGGGCGTCGGCGCGACCTTCGACAAGGTGGCCGGGCTTGCCAAGCACGCGCTGCTGCGCCAAGTCGGCACGCCGGCCGCGTCCGAGCAACATGCCGCCTACGAGGCCGAGCTGCTTTCCGCCGTCAACGCAACGGGCATCGGGCCGGCTGCGCTCGGCGGCGGCTGCACAGCATTGGCGGTGCATCTGGAAACCGCGCCGTGCCACATAGCCGCGCTGCCGGTGGCCGTGAACATGGGCTGCTCGGCCATGCGATCGCGCTCGATCGACCTGATAGATTGGGAAACGGGCGAGCTTGTCGAAAACGATTTCGAAACCGCCGAGAGCAACGCATCCCCCGGCACGGCCGGCCCGAACGCAAAGGAGGCCATCCGATGAGCAACGCGAACGACCCCATTCGCCTAACCCTTCCGCTCAACAAGAGCGACCTGGCGCAACTCAAGGTCGGGCAGCAGGTTCTGCTAACGGGCGACGCCTTCACCATGCGCGACGCCGGGCACGCCCGGGCGCTCGACG
>CAVBPP010000147.1:0-8098 GCA_963597295.1 Paratractidigestivibacter sp.
CCGAGCAGCTGGCGCAGGCCACCGTGATCGTGGATGCCGTCAAGAACCAGCCCATCGCGGTCCAGCAGCCCGCCGAGCTGCCGGCGCCCGAGGTCACCGAGGATGACGTCCGGGAGTACATCGAGAAGCATTGCCCGGATGCCGAGTTCGGCGGCGTATTCGGCGAGACGATAAGGCTCAAGAAGAAGGGCTTTTTCAGCCGCTTCTCGCGATGAGCTGTTGAATTCAACAGAAAGAGAAACCCCAGGTCAGCACCGTATACTTAAATCCGGCATACGGTCATGACTTGGGGAAATGCAATCGCTTAGGCGAGCGGCACCGCCGCCTCGAAATACAGGCTCGTCCGGCCGTCGCGGCCCTCGTACTCGTCGGGCGTCGAGAGCTCGAAGGCGGCGCCCAACGCTTTCAGGACCTCGGCGGCCGCGGCCGCGTCGTTCGCATCGTCGTACGAGATCCGGATTCTGACGGCGTGACGCTCGGCCTTGACCTGCGCCGATGCTTCGTAAACCTTCGCCATGTCCCTGAACGTCGCGTAGTGTCCATGCTTCGTGCCGTCGCTTAGCACGGGCGAGACGCCCGCCGCCGCCTCGATGGCCTCGAGCTCGGCGTAGGTGACCCGCAGGCCGTGCGCCACCGGCCAGCGGTAGAGCACCGTCTTCGCCTCGATGGCGCGCTCGACGTCGGCGGGGAAATCGCGCCTCACCAGTTTCAGCGCCTCATCGCCCGATAGCTTCGAGCGGCCGGATACCCTGCGCGCCTTCAGGATCTCCCTGGCATCGCCGACGCTGAGCTCCCGGCGGGCATCGCGTCGGGCTTCCTCGGCCGTTTTCGGGCTGCGGGCATCGTCTTCGTACATCATCGTTTTTCCTTTCGAACGGTAGTCGCAGCAACGTTTGCCGCGTTGCTGCGATTTTGCCGATGGAAAAATTCAAGAACAAGTCTTGCCAGGTCAGAGCCGGTGCGCCACCGCGCCCGCGCGCTCGCACGCATTAAAAAACGCGCCCGCGAAAAGAAACACACGGGCGCGAGATCGGCCGTTTCCGGACGTTTAGAAAAAATTTTTTTGGTTGCCTAGGCCATCACGAACCCGCCACGATTCCGGCGAGCGCGTCCATGACCCGTTTCCGAGATTCCTCGTCGAACGTCCTCGCCAGGGCGCGCAGCTCGTTCAGGTTGACGGTGCCGGGGCGCTGCTCGATCCGCAGGTACATATCCACCGGTTGATGGATCGTCACGGCGCACTGCTCGACCGTCAGCCCCGATTGCTCGCGGGCCTGTTGCAGCCAGCTCTTCATGATGGCTCCTTCCCTTGAAAAACGTAACCGCGCGGTTACGTCTCGCTTCCCGGTTCGCTTCTCCGAAAACGTAACCGCGCGGTTACGTTTGCCGTCTGACCGGGCCTAATCGTCGCTTTTCTTGAGGTTGCAGTCGCGGCAGAGCATTTGGCAGTTCTCCGGTACGGTCCTGCCGCCCTTCGACCAGGGCTCGATATGGTCGGCGTGCATCTCATCGAACTCGAAGTGCTGCCCGCAATAAGGGCAGATGCCCTTCTGGCGTTCGTAGGCCGCCCGCGAATCGCGCTTGTCGAACGCGCGGATGTTCAGATGCTTCTCGGCGCCCGTCAGCAGGTATGCGTACACGCCCCTCTTGCTGGTCACGTCATCGTCGGCCATCAGCCGCGACACCTCGGCCTCGAGCTTCGCCGGGTCGAGGTCCGTCCTGTCCTTGTTCTCGTTGTAGAAGATGCCCCAGGCCACGCCCTTCATCTCCCTGCGGTACTTCGGGAAGTTGGCCTGAACCCATTCGATGACCGACCGGAAGTAGCTCCACAGCGCGACGGCCGACGGGTCTTCCTGATGTTTGGACATGTAGTCCTCGTTCTTCTCCATGCCCTCGGCCGCCACGGCCCAGGATATGGCCGTTTCCAAGTAGTCCTGACGGATGGACGACCCGCGCAGGTAATCGCCGGCCAGCGAATTGGCCGCGCAGCCCGTTTTCGAGAAATAGCGCTTCGCATCCGAGACCCAGGGGCCGGCGTACACCGCATTCAAGAGCTCCTGGTCGGTCAGCGGCTCGCCCGCGATATTGATGATCTTGAACCATTCCAGCTTCTCGGAGTCGGTCCCGTCGCACACGTAGACGAACAATTCGTAATCCAGGAAACGTTTCTGCTGGTCCTTCGGGAGATTATAGAAATACTTATCGTCGACGGAGAAGGAGCCGTCCACGTACTCGCAGAAGGAGATGGTGCGCTGCTGGCCGTCCAGGACCTCGTAGGAATCGGCGCCTGTCTTGCACCAGTAGATGACGTTCAGCGGCAGCCCGCGCATGATCGTGCGGATGACCTCGTTTCGCTGGGCGTCCGCGTAGACGAACTCGCGCTGGTACTTCGGGCGAATGTCCAGGCGTTCGTCGTATCCGACCACGCCCTCCTCCGCGTCGTTGAAGTATCCTTCGCAGACCTCGCCGACGGTGACCTTTCGCTGCTCGATCTGCATGGCTATGCCTCCTTGGGCTGCTCGGGATGAAGGTTGCGGATGACAATACGCGCAAACGGCCTTTTGAATTCACCATCAGCCGTTTGGTATTCGAGCTTCGTGCGCCCCTCGTGATTTCTAGTTATGCCGATCTCCTTAGCAAGGTTGCCTTCGCCGAGGCCGACAATCTCAAACTGCTCAGGATTGTGCTGGTCGAGGTAACTAATGGGAACGCCCATCAGACCTGTGTAATCACACGGGATGTTAGAAACGTTTGGAACGTCTATACCGTCTAAATTCGTGTAAGAGAGATAGCTTTCTGGCGTGTAATGGCGATAGAGGATTATCTCCTCGTGTCTTTTTTTTAAATCTAAATTTGTGAACCAAAGCGATTGAGCGCGGCCTAGGACAATGCCGTCTTTAACCACATAGGCAGACCCTTCCTTTTTCGTGGATATGAGTTCTTCCTTTTTTTTCTCTGTTACAGAGAAATACATCTCGGTAGCAAACGATTTGTATCCAACCCACATTCTTCCATCCCTGATGAAGGGGAAGGTTTCCTTGTATTTGACGCCGTTGTGAGGGCCGACTATCACGAATTTCTTGCTTCTCTCCAGAAGCATTGATACATATTCGCGAAAAAGGGAGAACGGCGGGTTTGTCACGACAATATCCGCCTCATCTAAGAGTTTAAGGCACTCGGCGCTTCGAAAATCGCCGTTGCCTTCCAGCTTCTCGATGATGTTCTCGCCCTGGCGGAACAGCTCGGCCACGTCCAGCATGTCCACATCGCCATCGCCGTCGGCATCGTACACGGTCGTCACGACGGCCTTGTACGCCGTTCTGGGCTTTTTCCCCTCCTCGAATGCGTCGAAGAGCGTTCCCATGATCGGCGATCCGTCGTAGCACGTCGCCATGAGCCTTTTCAAGCCGAGCTTGTTGAAGTTGAGGGCGAAATACTTGAAGAAGTTCGACTCGAAGGGGTCGTCGCAGTTGCACAGCACCGTTTTCCCTTTGAAATGCTTTCGGTAATGGCGGAGCTCCTTTTCGATGTCTGTGAGCCGCGTGTAAAACTCATCGTATTGATTCTCTTTGGCGACGGCCAAAGCTTTGTTTCCAGCCATCCTAACCCTCCGCCCATACAGGCTTTTCGGCATCCGCCAGAGCCTTCTCGGCTAGCTTCTTGGTCCTGGCGCGCTCGGCCTTGGCCAGCTCGGCCTTCTCCTTCTCCCAAGCGCGAACGTCGGCGTTGGCCGCGGCGGGCGTGCGCTCCTCGGCGCGGCAGCAGCGCTGCGCCGGGCCCATCTTGCCGTACTTCATCAGATAGGCCTCGAACTCCGCCACGTCGGCCTTGGTCCAGTCCCCGTGCAGTATGTGGGACTCGACCAGGCCGCCCAGCACGATGAGCATGTGCGTGCGCTGCTTGCGCTCCCGCGCCTTGGCGCGGTTGCGCGCGTCGGCCGCCTGCGCGTTCAGCTGCGCTTTGCGCTTCGCCAGCTCCGCCTCTTGATTCTCGAGCTTCGCGAGCTTCTTCTCGATCGCGCTCAGGCTCTCGGTGCGCCCCATGATGGACCTCGTTTCTCGTTGCGGTTTCAGTTGACGATATTGTAACTGATTCGTGATGTGATCAGGTACGATGTTGCAGTGAGCGAAGCGAACTGATACCATTACGACAGAGGAGTAATGGCGCACTTATACATCGCTGCGCGATGTGTGCGCGCCTGCGGCGGGCTGCTACGGCCGCCGGGCTGTTCGCCTGGCCAGCGGCCTGCGCGGGCTTCGCCCTTGCACCTCCGCGCGAACCTTGAAGCGGTTCGCGCTGCGCGCCGCCGAGGCGGCTTGCGACAGGACACTCGACCGATGAAAGGAGGCGGCGCCCATGGCCTGCTACCACCTCAGCGCCAAGCCCATCAAGCGCTCGCTGGGCCGCTCGGCCTGCGCCGCCGCCGCCTACCGCTCCGGCGAGCTCATCCGCGACGACCGCCGCGGATGCGAGCACGACTATTCGCGCCGCGGCGGCATCGACCGCGAGCACTGCGCGGTGATGCTGCCCGAGGGCGCGCCCGGGCGCTGGGCCGACCGCTCGACGCTCTGGAACGAGGTCGAGGCGGCCGAGAAGCGCAAGGACGCGCAGCTCGCCCGCGAGGTCGAGGTCTCGCTGCCGCGCGAGCTCGACGCGGACGAGCGCTTCGCCCTCGCGCGCGGCTTCGCGCAGCGCGAGTTCGTCGACCGCGGAATGGTGGCCGACCTGTGCATACACGACAAGGGCGACGGCAACCCGCACGCCCACATCATGCTCACGACCCGCAACGTCGAGGACGGCGCGTTCGGCGGCAAGGAGCGCGCCTGGAACGACAAGGCCCTCTTGCAGCAATGGCGCGAGGGCTGGGAGCGCGACCAGAACCTCGCCCTCGAGCGCGTCTACGACCGCGACGGCGTGGTAGACGAGGAGCGCTCATACGTCGATTGCCGCTCGTTCAAGGACCGGGGCGTCGACCGCGAGCCGACGCAGCACGAGGGCTACCGCGTCCGCGCCATGGAGGCGCGCGAGCGCGAGCGCTGCGAGGATGCGGGCATCGAGTACGAGCCGGTCACGACGGTGGCCGCCCGCAACGCCGCCGTGCGCGAGCGCAACGGCCTCAGGGAGCTTTTGGAGCGCGCCATCGACGAGGGCGCCCGCTACGCCGAACGCGTGCGCAGGCGCATCGCCGAGCTGGCCCGCCGCGCCCACGAGCGCCTGCGCGCAGACCGCGACGCGGTGGCCACGCGCGAGGTCGAGAGGCCCGCGCCGAGCGCGTCCGAGCCGCCCCGCGAGAAGAGCATCGCCGAGCGCATCGCCGAGCTCGAGGCCAAGGTCGAGCGGGAGACGGGGCGCAAGGTGCCGACGTGGGAGCAAATGTCGAAGGATTACGACGACCTCAAGAGGCTCGAGCGGCGCGGAATATCGCCGCAGGTCGAGGGCAGCATCCACGAGCGAGCCGAGGCCGCCAGGGCCGAGGCCGCGCGCCAGGATGCGGCATGGGAGCGGACGCACGAGGCGCCGGCGCGCCAGGAAGAACCATGGCGCGACCGCGGCCGCGATTGGGGATTGGAGCGATAGATGAGCGACGATAGCGAGATGATCGGCCTTCTCAGGCAGCTCAACGGCCGCGATGTGCACCGCGAGCGCGAGTCCAAGGCGGCCCAGGATTGCATGAACGACCAGATCGCCCAGCTGAGGACGAACGTCGAGGAGAGCCTGGGCGCCATTGACAAGCGCCTCGGCAAGCTCGAGACCATCCAGGACGTCGTGGGCGCCCAGGTCGCGGCCGCCCTCAAGGCGGAGCGCGAGAAGGAGGCAGAACGGCGCGAGGAGGACCTGCGGCAGATGCGGCGCATCTGCCTGGTGGCCCTGGCCGGCGCGCTCATCGTGTCGCTCGTCTGCATCGGCGGGGCGTGGATCGCCTTCCACGGCATCTGCAACGACATACAGGGCGCCATGGATGCCGTCAACCAGGCCAACAGCCTGGCGCAGCGCATCTACGAGCAGCTGAACATCGCCTACGAGCCCGTCCAGGTCAAGACCGTCCAGAGCGTCATGGGGAACGTGTCGAACGCGATCGCCGCCCTCGCCGTGCCCGTCTGCGCGCTTATCGTGCTCGTGTTGGTGATCGTCAAAATGCTCGTCAAGTAACCGGGACCGCTGTCGAATCCAGCAACGCTTTAGGGGTTTCGAAAGGAGCCCCCTTTTTTTGGTTTTAGGTGTAAAATATCAGTATTGATAATATAACGTGCCTGAATGGTCTTGCAGAGGTGGGTGAGCTCAGTTGTCACTTGAGTCCGTTCTTCTTGATTTCGGCGCTTGCGAGGCGTCGGCTATAGATGTCTATTCGGATATCTTCGACCTCGGTTCGGGGTTTATCCAGAAAGAGGGCGAGCCCAGCGGGGAGCGTAAGGCCAACCCCATCATCCTCGGTTCGTTCGATGGGAAGATTCGCCGACGTATCCTGTTCGAGGATACGTTCGAGGATACGCTTGCCGAGTTCCAGCAAGCCGATTGGGCCATCACGAACGGCTTGACCTATTGGGGCCGAGCCAACACCGCCGAGGCTCAGAGCAAGATGTGCGCCATGATCTTCGACTTAGACGGTCAGAACGACCAGACCCTAACCAATCTGCTCTATAACTGCCGCAGCGAATACCCGATTTACCCCGAGCCGAACTACATTGTCCTGAGCGGCCATAACGTCCATCTTTACTATGTCCTCGACGAGCCCGCCGAGCTCTATCCGAATATAAAGAGCCTGCTGAAGGACATGAAGTATCACTTGATCGACCGGCTTTGGAATTCGTACACGTCGACCGAGTGGGAGAATCCTCAGCATCAGGGAATCAACCAGGGATTCCGCATCATCGGCGGGAAGACCAAGGACGGAGGCGTCGCGCGGGCGTTCAGGGTCAACACCCATCCTTTCACCCTCGAGGAGCTGAACGAGATCTTGCCATCGGACCAGCAGGTCGATCTCTCCCAGAAGTGGCGTAAGACGAAATACACATTGGAACAGGCCAAAGACAAGTTCCCGGAGTGGTACAAGCAAGTCGTCGAGGGAGGAACGCCTTGCACCGGCCGCTGGGAGGTCAAGGAAGACCTCTACAACTGGTGGATTCGCAAGATCCGCGAGGGCGCTACCTTTAGGCATCGCTACTTCTGTCTCATGGCCCTAGCTATCTTCGCCGTGAAGTGCGGCATAACCGACCGCGAGCGCGTGAAGGCCGATATGGAGGGATTGGTGCCGTTCCTGGATTCGGTCGACCCGGAGCATCCGTTCGGCCAGGATGGCGAAGTCGACGCGGCTCTTGAATGCTTCGACTTACGTTATGTTCGGTTTCCCCGGGACGATCTGGAGCGAATCACCAAAATCGATATGCCCGCGAACAAGAGAAACGGGCGCTCGCAGGCTCAGCATATGGCGGTCATGCGGGCGATCCAAGGAGTAACCGACCCGAACGGTGAATGGCGGAATAAGTTCGGTGCACCAAAGAAGCGTGACCTGATTCGACGTTACGCCGTTGAACATCCGGATGCGAACCATTCCGAGATAGCCAGGTCGCTCAACGTATCGCGGCCGACGGTCATCAAATGGCTTAAGCCCGGCTGGCGTGAGGAGTACGAGAAATCGCCCTCCGCGTACGAGTACGCCATCGTCTCCCTCGACGATTTCCATGGTTCCGAAAGCTGCTCCATGTAGGTTTACACCTCCCATACACATACCTGTTAGAATCGGGTATGTGTATGGTTTACACCTACCCGTCTGAACAGGGATTATTCATATGGCTAACAAGCTTTCGAAGGATAAGACGCGCATAAACCTCGCGCTGCCGAACGATTTGATTAAGAGGCTCGACGGGCGCGCCGCCGAGGAGAAATCCTCTCGGACCGCCGTCATGATCGCCGCCGCCGAGGCCTATCTTTCAGATGGCCGTCCGGACGACGCGGCAGCCGCCAAGCTCGAGACCATCATCGCCAAGCTCGACGGCCTGGCGAGCAAGCAGGATGCCCTCGCCATCGCGCAGGATGCGCTCAAGTCCGAGCAGCTGGCGCAGGCCACCGTGATCGTGGATGCCGTCAAGAACCAGCCCAT
>CAVBPP010000148.1:0-7950 GCA_963597295.1 Paratractidigestivibacter sp.
CTCCCGACACGACCCCGACCGTGAACGTCTATAACGCCGACAACGCGAAAACGCTGCTCGAAAACCTTGAGGCCCGCTTCTCGAAGGACGGCGCCGACGCTTCCATCAGCAACAACACCTACACCGCCGCCATCGCGCTGAACTCGCTCGGCCTGGGCGCCAACGTCGACGCAGACGCTATCCTCGCCAACATGAATAAACAGGCAAGCGAAATGACCGCTGGCCGCATGGGCAAGTTCATCATGGCGCTCACCGCCGCGGGCGTCGATTGCACCGCCGTCGACGACAACGGCACCACGCGCAACCTCATCGACGAAATGGAGGCCCTGGAAGAATCCGCTAGCCTGTCCGTCTACGATGCGGTCTGCATCCTGCCTGTCTATCAGTACGGCTCTTACAAGCAGACTTCCGGCAAGACCGAGGGCGAGCTCATCGACATCATCGTTTCCTCCGCCGACAGCGAGGGCCTTTTCGGCAACGCCCAATACGGCTGCGATACGCAGACCACCGCGCAGGGCATCCTGGCGTTGTTGCCGTATCGCTCCACCAACACCGCAGCTGACAAGGCCGTCGCCAAAGCCGCCGAGGCATTGCTCACCTACGAGAACGCCGACGGAAGCTTCGGCTATTCCGCCAGCTACAAGGACGCGAACCTCGATGCGACCGCGACTGTCGTTTGCGCGCTGGAGGCCCTCGGCTACGACACCGCTTCCGGCAAGGATCTGACCACGGAAAACGGTTCCACGCCGTTGGGATATCTTGTTGTCAACGCTGACAAAACGCTTGACGGTTACGAAGACGCTTCCAACTACGATGAGGCCCAAACTTCGGCCGTAGTTCTGATGGCGCTCGCCGCGCATGACGGCGCCCAGCAGTCCGGCAAGGCCTATTCGGTCTATACGTTGAAGCAGGTCAAAGCCACTTCCGACGATGACCAGGGCAAGAAGGATGACACGGATAAGGACGACACGGACAAGGGCGGCAATTCCAAAGCGAATTCTTCCCCTAAGACCGGCGATGCCGCCACTGCGGCAACCGCTGCGCTGAGCGCGCTTGCCCTCGCGGCGCTGGCCGGCGTCCTTGCGGCATCGCGCCGCGCCCGTCAGGCAGGTCGTCCTGTCGTTGAGCAGTAAGGCGAGCCGGAAATAACGATGACGGACGAAATGAAAAACGAGGAAGGGTCGGGCGAGCTGCAAGACTCGGCCGCGGCTTCCGTAGCAACGCATGGGCGACTTGGCGAACCCGGCGAACCCTCAGCGGAGGTCTCCGCTGAGGCTCAGCCGACAGAGTCGGCCAATTCGCCTGAGATGCCCGCCGCGTCCGCCGCGCACTCCTCGCCTGAGGCGTCCAATGCGTCCGCTTTGTCCGAGTCACCCAGCGAAGAGCAAACGCACGCTTCCGATGACCGCATTTCGCCGGCAACCGCATCTGGGGCCGAGGAGGCATCCGAAGCCTCCGCAGCGCCTCGCATCAAGCGCCGCAATCGTATAGCCGCATGTATTGCGGCGGCCGCTTTGGCCGTCGCGGTCGCGGCTGGCGTCGGCTACGCTTCCGGTGCCTTCGGCGGCAACGGCCCCGTCGCCCAGGATGCGGCCGTTGCCGCCTCGCAGTCAACGGCGAGCGGGCAAGGTGCTTCCAACGAAGAGAATCGTTCGCAAACCGCCGACCAGGTAAAAGTCGATTCCAATAGCCAAACATCCGAATCCGCAACGGCAAGTGCCGATCAAGCGCAGCAACAGACCGCCGACCAGCAGGCGCAGTCGGAAACGTCCGCCTCTGCGGTCAGCGAATCGCCCGCAGCAAACGAGCCGGCCGGCGCAATTGCTAATGAGGCTTCATCAACTCAGCCCAGCTCCGCGAACTCAACCTCCCATGAATCGTCCCAACAAGCCGCCAGTACCATTTCGGTCTATATCTCCGTCGACAGCTCACGTGCCTCTGAATACGGCCTTTCGGGCCCGTCAGCTGGGCGAACGATCGAATTGCCAGAAGGCTCCACGGTCTATGACGCCCTGTGCGCACTCGGCTATTCGCTTTCCGGCTCGTCAACCTACGTGAGCGCCATCGGCGGCCTGGCCGAAAAGCAGTGCGGCAGCGGCAGCGGCTGGACCTACGCCGTCAATGGGGAATTCCCCGGCAAAGCCTGCGGGCGCTACACGCTTACCGGCGGCGAAAGCATCTCGTGGATCTATTCCACCGAGAAGAACCCGACCATCAGCATGTAGGCTTGCCCATTCCTGTGACCTGCCGCCAGACCATATTCGACCTGTTCCACCCCGCGGTTGCGCTTGCGTATTGCGGGGTGGCGCTCGTTTTCAGCATGGCCGTCATGCAGCCGGTTTACCTCGTGCTCACATTCGTCGGCCAGCTGGCGTTCTCGTTCATTCTGCAAGGACCGCGCGCGCTGCGCGGCCTCATATGGCAGGCGCCGCTCGTGCTCATTCTCGCCGTGGCCAACCCGCTGTTCGTCTCCGTCGGCTCGACCGAGCTGTTCCGCATCGGTTTGCATGCGGTGTATGCCGAAGCGCTTGCATTCGGCCTGTGCCAGGGGCTCATGTTGGTGAACGTGCTGCTAGCGTTCTCCAATGCCGCGCGGGTCATCTCGTCCGACAAGGTGATGGCCGTTCTCGGCAACGTGGCGCCTGTCGTTTCGCTCATGATCTCCATGGCTATGCGCCTTGTTCCGCAGTTCGCTCGGCGGGGGAGTACCATCGCGGCGGCGCAGTCCGCCTGCACGGCGGCGAACCCTGCCTCGCCGGCGCCGTCGGCCGGCAAGGTGACGAATGCCGCTTCTCGGCCGGCTCGTCCTGCGGCGACTCCCTCTGCAGCGGCTCAAACGGTATGCTCGGCCGCAAAAGCAGCGGTTACCTCCCAGCCGGTCTGCAAGGTGGCGAACCCTGTCACGCCGGCACAAGATTGCGAAGCGTCCGCCCGGCCCTTCGCGACTCAGACAACGCCGAAGCCTGCCCGCAAGCAAACCCTCGCAGCCAAGGCCGCTTCCCGCTTGCGTATGACGACGGTCCTCATGGGTTGGGGCTTGGAAGATTCAATCGAAACGGCCGACGCCATGCGCGCAAGAGGGTGGGGCGCCGTCCGAAAACGCACCAGCTATCAGCGCTATCGCTTCCGTCGCGCCGATGCTGCTGTCTGCGCGATTCTTGCGGCCCTTACGTTCTCCGCGGCGCTGGCCGCGCACGCAGCGCTCGGCACGTTCGCGTTCTATCCTCGAATCACCGGCCTGGCGCCCTGGTACAGTTACCTTCCGTACGCAGCGTTCCTGGCGCTGCCCTTGGCGGCCGAAGCAAAGGAGCGCCTCTCATGGCGATAATCGAAAATAATGGGACGGGGGATAGCCTCCTGTCCCAAAGCGGTACGCCCCGCAACGCGAATCACGATGGGATGTCGGAAAGCTCCTTATTGACGAACGGGACGGAGCGCGGTTTTGCCTCGCCTGGCGAATCGCCGCACGGCCCTGAGCTCCACATCGGCACATCGGACGCCAACTTCCATTCCCAGCAACCCGCCCTTTCCGCAAAGGGTTTCACGTTCACTTACCCCGCAAGTGAAACTTGCATCGGCCCCATCGACTGGCAAGTGCCGGAAGGCGCGTTTCAGTTGCTCATCGGTGCAACGGGTAGCGGCAAAACCACGCTGCTCAAGGCGTTCAAGCCCGCAATAGCCCCGCACGGGGAACAATCGGGCCGGCTTGAGGTGTTTGGCATCCCTGTTGGCCAAATGTCGGAGCTTGGAGCCGCAACCTCGGTCGGCTACGTCTCGCAAAGTCCCGAAAATCAGCTGGTCTGCGACACCGTGTGGCACGAGCTCGCGTTCGGTCTGGAAAACATCGGCACCGACCAAGACACGATGCGTCGCCGCATCGCCGAGGTCGCGCACTTCTTCGGCATCGAACTGTGGTTCCGCCGCCAAATCGATAGCCTTTCCGGTGGCCAAAAGCAAATTGTCACGCTGGCGTCCGTCCTCGCCATGCGCCCGCGCATCCTCGTGCTCGACGAGCCGACGTCCCAGCTCGACCCCGTGGCGGAGAAAAACTTCCTGCACGCGCTTTTCCGCGTCAACCGCGAGCTCGGCATCACGGTCGTCGTGGCCACGCACGCCCCGGAAACCATGGCGGCCTACGCAACCAGTGCTGTCTGCTTGGAAAACGGCGGGCTAGCGGAAGTGCCGCTGGACACTTTGACCTGCGGATTCTTAGACCTCGCAACTTCAAACAACCAAAGTGTGGAAGAATCTATCCGTTCGGTCGATCCGGCGGGCTCTGCCGTGCCCGGCTCCGACGCCACTGGCTATGTCGCAGTCCTTGACTCCGCTAGCCTTTCCGAGTCGGCCGCACCAGCCAACCCTTCGTCCACCTCGCCAGCAAATCGCGCAAACGCCCAGCGAAAGCAAGAAAGCAAGCGCCTTCAGCCGGCTCATCAGCCTGCAATTCAAACGCAAGACCTTTACGTTCGCTACGATCGAAAATCCGACTGGGTGCTCCGAGGCCTGGATCTAACCGTCGCGCCTGGCGAAATCCACGCGCTCATCGGCGGAAACGGATGCGGCAAATCAACGCTTCTGCAAACCATCGCCGGCACCCTCAAGCCAGAACGCGGCCGCCTACGAAATGCCTTGCGCAAATCTCAGGCGCTCCTCCCGCAAGACCCCAAGGCCCTCTTCGTCTGCGACACCGTCGCCGAAGAGCTAGCTGAATGGCAAAAAGCCTGCGGATACCCAAATGAAGCAATCGATAAGGCGGCATCTTGGGCCGGCCTCGCACAACGCCTGGGCAACCACCCCTACGACCTCTCCGGTGGCCAACAACAGCTCCTCGCGCTATCGAAGCTCCTGCTCACAAACCCGCAGTTGCTTCTGCTCGACGAGCCAACTAAAGGCCTCGACCCGCAATCGAAGCTCGCAGTCGCCCAAAAGCTGCGCGAAGAAGCCGCGGCGGGCACAACCATCGTCATCGCAACGCACGACCTGCCCTTCGCGGCGCTCGTTGCCGATACGGCCACCATGCTCTTCGACGGCCAATCCGCAGCTACCCAGCCAGCTGCGGAATTCTTCAACGACAACCTGTTCTACCGCCCGCTCGACGACTCCTTCTCAAAGCTATGGCGCAATCGCCCTGCATGCGATCGAAATAAGGCGGAATGCCATGGCGAATAATGGTTCTCAGAATCGGCTTGGTCAAGATCAGCCAGCACAGCAGGGGAAAACCGAGCAGCTTGATTCGGCCTTAATTCTGCGGTCGGCCAATGCAGGGCGGAATGCCATGGCGAGCAGCCTTTCTCAGGGCTGGTACGACCAAGACCAACCAGAACAACAGGGAGAATCTGAACGGCCTGGTTTAACGTTGGCTCCAACGACCGCAAGTAACGCCGCAAATGCCACCGAATCAACCTTTTGCGCGTCTGCTTCTAATGTGGATGCGCATGAAGCCTCCCGTGCGACCGCCAATAACTCACTTGCGGCCCATATCGGCGCCCGTTCCGGCGCGAGTCACATTGCCACCTCTAAAAGCAACAGCGAAAAGAGCTGCAACGCTCGTCTCTTCAGCATCCTCGAGCCGCTAGCGCTCCTGGCAGTCCCAGCAGCGCTCGTTATTTGCACAGTAACGAATACCGATCAAAGCGCCCTGCTCACGCTCGCTGCGGCTCTCGGCGCCGTAGCTGTGTTCTTCGCCGGTTGGGAAACCTCGCGCCCGCAACTTCGCCACATCATGCCGACGGTGGTGCTCGGCGCGCTCGCTGCCGCTGGACGCATTCTGTTCGCGCCCATCCCCGACTTCAAGCCCGTGAGCGCCATCTGCATCATCGCCGGCGCAACGCTCGGCCGTCGCAGCGGCTTCATGGTCGGGGCATTAGCGGCGCTCGTCAGCAACTTCTTCTTCGGCCAAGGAGCCTGGACCCCCTGGCAGATGTATTCCTGGGGCTTAATCGGTTATCTGGCCGGCGTTCTCGCGCCGAAAGGTATCTTCGAAAAAACCCCCGTACTGCTCGCTTTCGGCTTCCTGTCGGCAATGCTCTACGGCCTGTTGCTGAACGGCTGGTACGTCATCGGCTTCGTTCGCCCCGTCACCTTGCCTTCAACGCTAGCCGCCTACGCCGCCGGCTTCCCCCTCGATTGCGTCCATGGCGTAGCGACCGTCGTCTTCCTTTCGACACTATATATACCGTGGAGAAGGAAGCTCGAAAGAATCAGCACCAAATTTAATCTAATGCAGCGCTAGGGAAGTCCGCCCTGACGTGACCCGTCCCGCGCTGGCGCAGCAAATGGCCGAGGGCTGCACGAGCGCCAACCAGGCCGCTGCGCACGTCATTAACGGAGAGCTGCCCGCAGTGGCGGCGGAGAACGCCAACTACGGTGCATACCAGGTGGACAGCGCGGCGGACGTGGACACGTCCTTTAGCTTGCAGGACGAGGGCACGGTTCACACGCTGCTGTCCGGCTCCGAGGCGTTTCTGCCAAAGGTGGCCGTGGCCGCAGCCGCCGACATGGCGTGGAACCGCAAGGGCATACAGTTGGCGGTGACCCAGGGCATCCTTCTGGGCGAGAGCATCCCGAAGATTGCCAAGCGGATGCAATCGGTGGGCGTTCGGAACAGGGCGCAGGCCGTGCGCTGGGCGCGTACCTACACCACCGCAGCGGAGAACGCGGGGCGCATCGCGTCCTACGAGCGTGCCAAGGGCATGGGAATCAAGCTCAAGCAGGAATGGCTGGCCACCCTCGACGGGCGCACGCGCCACAGCCACCGTCAGCTTGACGGCGAGAGGCGCGAGGTCGGGAAGAAATTCAGCAACGGATGCCGCTACCCCGGCGACCCCCAGGCCGCGTACGCCGAGATATGCAACTGCCGCTGCACCCTGGTGGCGGCGGTCGACGGCATCGACCAGCACACCGCCGACAGGTTCAGCCGATTGCCCGCTGGCACGACCTACGAGCAGTGGAAGGCCGGGAAGCTGGCGGAGGCGGCGGCGAAAGAGTTGCAAGCGAGCTTGACCACGAAGCAGGCCACGAGCGCTAAGGCCGTCCGGGCAATCGTGTCGAAGGTCGTACCCCTGGGTGCCGAGAAGGGCAAGACGGCGGCGGATTACATCGACCTGAGTAGCCTCCCGAATCGCCATGTCGCGATGTTCAACCGGGCGATGAAATACGTGCCGACCAAGATGCTGAAAACGGTGCAATCCGCCGGTGTAAAAGCCGCTTACGACCCGACGGATAGCCGTTCAGGATTCTATTCGAGCAGCAATACGTTGGTCATCGGTTGGAGCGCTGATGAACTTACTGTAGTTCATGAACTTATGCACGCAGTAGAAGCTCATGACCCGGATTTTCTCGATAAAGAAAGGGAGTACTTTGATATACGAACTGCGACAAGCAATTTGGTGTCGCTCAAAAAACTTACGGGGTTGAGTTA
This sequence comes from Paratractidigestivibacter sp., assembly GCA_963597295.1. Lineage (GTDB taxonomy): Bacteria > Actinomycetota > Coriobacteriia > Coriobacteriales > Eggerthellaceae > Senegalimassilia. The sequence goes on from CAVBPP010000148.1 coordinate 7,421, forward strand.
TCGACGTTATGAGAAAGCATATGATGTCAAGCGCAGCATCGACGTCTACGCTTTCAAAGATTACAAAGGTTCGGCTTATGAGCTTATGAGCATGGGCGTTGAAACACTTTATCGCTCACCATCTGCGTATTTTAAAGACATCGGTATGTTAAAATGGGTATTAGAAATGATTGGGAGGTTCGGCTCGTGAGCGACGGCTTTGCAGTATATGAAATCATGCGCAACGGGCGGAGAGGGGTCATTCGTTTCTTCGTCAACGAGGATGATGAGTTCGATATGACCGAGGTCGAGCTAGAAGCCGCTAACATCATTGACGAGGGATATTGTTCAACGGGCAATGGGGAACCGGGGTTCTACGTTGACCCCTACAAAGCTGCCGAATCCATCCTCGCAGAGCACTACGGCTACGCAAAGATGGCCGAAGCCCACTACGAGTGGGAGCCAGGAGTCGTTTACTAGCAGGAAAGCCCCGCATTCGCGGGGCTTTCCGTTCAGCAGCGTCTTTGTCGAGGCCTCGCGTTTATTGCGCT
>CAVBPP010000149.1:0-7927 GCA_963597295.1 Paratractidigestivibacter sp.
GCAAAGGGCGATGGTCTGCGTGGCCCCGGTTCCAAACGAACGGTAAACAATATTGCAACACAACACCATGAAGGCGATCAGGGTGGAATACCCCGCCAAGCTCAGCGCCGTGTAGAACGTGATCCCACTCTCCATAAGCGAAAGCAGCACGAAGCCCACGCCCATGAACAGCATCGCCACGCGATGCAGAAGGTCAACCGGCTCCCTGCTCAGCAGGCCAATGACCAACATAAGCAGCGCAGCCAAAATGCCAACCAAATAGATGGCGACGCCATGCGCGTCATTCGCACCGAACGCGGTATAACCCGACACGATGTCGGTAAAGCCAGCTAGGAAGCCGAAAATCATCGATGCGGCCAAGCCCTTGGCGAAAAGCCGCTTCGTGCTCTTCGAGAATTTGCGCGGGTTCACGAACAAAAACCCGCCCGCGTTCTCCTGTTTCCGCTGCGGCACGGCAGCGCCATCGCCCTCGCCCGCGCCCTTCTTCTCCTCATGCTTCTTCATCTGCAACTGCGACATGAGCTTCGCCAGAATCACGGCGGATGCAGCGGGGGCAGCAATGGTCAGCGCGAACGAAACCACCTGCGGAATCACCAGGAACACCAAACCGCACGCCAGGGCCAACGCCATCGACGCGCTATATTCGATCAGCAGAACCGAACGGTCTTTGCCGAACAGCATGCGCACCCACAGCACGAACAGAAACGACGACCCGATGCCGGTCATAACCGCAGATAGAGTGCAAATGAGCATGCCCTGCGTCGTGGAGACGTCGGAAACGCCGCACATCGCGGTGCCGACGGCGGCCAATATGCCGCCGGCCCAGATGAACGCCCGCGATTGAATGGTATACGTGCGCGGCTTGTAAATGGAGAAGATAAGCCCCGAGCCAAGCACGAAAGCGAACAGCGAGATGATCTGATTCTGATACAGCGTGCTTCTGACCTCGCCGGTTACCAAATACGGCAGCACGCTATAGAAAAGGACGAACGTCCACAGGCGTATCAGGCTAAAGCCGAACACCCTCCACATAGATACTTCGGAAACCCGCTCCGCCCATGTCTTGTCCATGGGCGATTTGCCGGCCGATCCCCCGTTTGCGCGATTGTCTAACGTCTCGTTATCCATTATGTCCCCCCAAAAATTCTGGCTCTAAACTCGCCCTCATTAGCCAAAATTCATCTGCTGATTATTCTAAGCCAAACAGCAACGGTGCGAATTAGCCAAAAGCCGCAATTTCGTTGCAAGATTACCCGTCTTCCAAATAACACCAGCTCAAAGGCCTGTAAGAATTTTCATCTACCCGCAAATCATGGAAATTTATGATGCCTCGCGCGGCCACTTCACAGGTTTTCGTAGATGTTTCGCCCCTATAAGCACCCCTATTCTCCAATGCAACGCCCAAGGCGCTTGTCCCCCTTATGTCCAAGCGCCGACGGCGAAGACGAGTCAGTCACAACCGATCAGAAGGAGGAGAACATGGGCAAACTTAACATGAAGCGCCGTACGTTTCTCAAAGCTGCAGCCGTCACAAGCGCAGTTGCGGTAGCGTCCGGATCGTTCGTGCCGCGTGCTCTGGCGGAAGACACCTACCCGAAGGTTTCCGGCAAAGACACCGTCGCCGTTAAGTCTTGTTGTCGTGGCTGCGGAAAGATGGAATGTGGCGTCAAGGTCATCGTGCAGAATGGCCGCGCTATCCGCGTCGAATCTGACGAGGGCGCATGGCAATCCATGGGCAACTGCTGCGCGAAGTCGCAGTCGTCCATTCAGGCCGCGTACCATCCCGACCGCCTGCATTACCCCATGAAGCGCACGAACCCCAAGGGCGAGGAGCCCGGCTGGGTGCGCATTTCCTGGGACGAGGCTTACAAGCTCATCGCAGACAACATCACCAAAATCAAGGCCCAGTACGGCGGCGAGGGAACGTCCTGTCAGGTGGGCACTTCGCGCATTTGGTGCATGCACTCGGAGTCCATCCTGAAGAATCTGCTGGAAACGCCTAACAACATCGAGGCTTGGCAGATCTGCAAGGGCCCGCGTCACTTCGCCACCACCATGGTGTCACAGTTCGCGATGTCCTGGATGGAAACCGTCACCCGCCCGCGCGTGTTCGTGCAGTGGGCAGGCGCTTCCGAGCTTTCCAACTACGACGACTCCTGCCGTACCACGGTAGATGTCGCCAGCCGCGCCGATTATCATATTTCGGTCGATCCGCGCATGGCCAACCTGGGCAAAGAGGCCGATTATTGGATGAATCTGCGCCCCGGCACCGACGGCGCGCTCACCCTGGCCTGGTGCAACGTCATCATCCAGAACAATCTTATCGACGAGCTGTACGTCAAGAAGTGGACCGACGCCCCGTTCCTGGTGTGCATGGACATGGAGCCGACCGGCTTCCCCGCAAAATGGACCGACGGCACGACCTATGACATGAAGACGCACCTGCTGAAGGAAAGCGACATCAAGGAAGGCGGCAGCCCGTACAAGTTCCTGGTGTACGACAAGAACTGGCAGAAGCTGGCCGAACAGGGCATTACGCACGAATACGGCGCGTTCACCTGGTTCAACGCCGACCAGCTTGAGGTCATCGACAACACCGGCGGCTTCTGGGAGGGCGAAAACTACGACACCGACGCCGCCTATAAGGGCAAGGAAGCCAACCAGGCGAACCTGCTGCCCGGCCAGGTGCAGGGCTGGGTGCCCGACCTCGCCCCGTTCGACCCGGCCATCGACCCGGCGCTCGAGGGCGAATTCGAGATTACGCTGAAGGACGGCCGCACCGTCAAGGTCAAGCCCGCATGGGAGTACTTCAAGGCTCGCTGCGCCGAATACGACCTGGCAACGGCCGAGGAAATCACCGGCATTCCCGCGTCGAAGATCGAGGCCGCCGCTAAGGCTTACGGCACCCGCCTCGACCCCTCCACCGGCTACGGCAACGGCGGCATCCAGTACATGCTCGCTCAGGAGCATGCCTGCAACTCCATTCAGAACTGCCGCGCATCCGACGCGCTCGTCGGCATCACCGGCAACATGGACACCCCGGGCGGCAACCGTGGCCCGACAATGGTCCCCATCGACGGCGACCTGCAGGGCTTCTCTGCCTGGGCTCCCGGTGCATCCACGCCGCCGGCCGAGGTCAACGACAAGCAGCTGGGTATCTCGCAGTTCCCGCTTCTGCGCTGGTGGTCCTACTGGTGCGACGGCGCTACCTGCTACGACGCCATGATCACGGGCGACCCCTACCCGGTTAAGTTCCTGTGGAACGAATCCGGCAACTTCCTGGCGTTCACGAACTCCACCCGCGCTTGGGAGGCCCTGTGCTCGCTCGACTTCTACGTCGATCTGAACCTGTGGCATGCGCCTTCCACCGACGCCGCTGACGTCATCCTGCCCGTTGCGCACTGGATCGAGCTCAACTCGCCGCGCGCTTCCCAGGGTTCGGCCGGCGCTATGGGCGCCACGGTCAAGTGCGTGCAGCCCCCGGCGGAGGCCACCTACGACCCCGAGATCGTCATGGGCCTGTTCAAGTACATCGGCGAGCCCTGGACCACGGAGCCGTGGAGCGACGACCCCAACGACTTCTGGCCCGACATCAACTGGCAGCTCGACGACTCCATCAAGCTGTTCTCCGAAGAGGAGTGGACCAACACCGCATGGCATGTCGAAAACGGCAAGGTCGTTTCCATGACGCGTCGCGGCACGGAACTGGACAAGCTGACCCCCAAGTACAAGAAATGGGACGACTACGTAGCCGACTTCCAGAAAAATGGCTGGTGGCAGGCTAAGGAAGTTGACCCGAAGCAGTGGGGCACCTACCGTCGCTACCAGACCGGCGGCATGCGCGCACGCGACTTCGTGTGGGCACGCCTCGACTACACGTCCGGCCCCGGCATCGCCGACTGGAAGCCCGGCTGGTTCACGCCGACCATGAAGCAGGAAATCTGGTCCACCGTCATGGAGACCTTCTTCCCCGACGAGACCAAGTGGTACCTGCCCAGCTGGGTCGAGCCGCCGCATGGTCCCAAGGACGGCGACCGCATCAAGGAATACCCGCTCACGGCCACGACCGGCCGTCGTATCCCAGTGTACTTCCACTCCGAGCACAGGCAGCTGCCCTGGTGCCGCGAGCTGTGGCCGGTTCCCCGCATCGAGATCAACCCCGTCACCGCTGCCAAGTACGGCATCGAAGAGGGCGACTGGGTCTGGATCGAAACCGAGTGGGGCAAGATCCGCGAGGTGGCCGACCTGTACTACGGCGTTGACGAGAACGTGGTCAACCTCGAACACACCTGGTGGTACCCCGAGGTGCAGGACGCAGGCCATGGTTTCCAGCTTTCCGCGGTTAACCAGCTTATCGACCACTACGCACGCGACCCGCACTGCGGCTCCTCTAACCTGCGCGCCTACCAGGTGAAAATCTACAAGGCCACGCCTGAGAACAGCCCGTTCAACAACCCGGTCCCGTGCGACTCGAAGGGCGTGCCGATCATTCACACGTCCGACGACCCGCGCCTCAACGAATGGCTGCCGACCTACGAAGGAAGGGAATAAATCATGACTCGCATGGCAATTATTACCGACCTTAATCGCTGCGTCGGTTGCCTGGCCTGCAGCCCCGCCTGCAAAGCCATCAACGGCGTGCCGATCGGAAGCTACTGGAACAAGGTGGTCCGCGTCGGGCCGAACTTGGACCCCAACGGTTCTGGCAAGTGGCCGGATGCCTACATGTACTTCCTGCCCATCACCTGCCAGCATTGCAAGAACCCGCAGTGCGTGCAGGTGTGCCCCACCGAAGCTTCCTACGTGGCCGACGACGGCACCGTCCAAATCAACAAGGAAAAGTGCATCGGCTGCCAGTTCTGCGTCATGGCCTGCCCGTACGGCGTCCGCTACCTCAACAAGGACGAGCGCGTCGTCGAGAAGTGCACCATGTGCGAGCAGCGCCTGAAGGAAGGCGAGCTCCCGCAGTGCGTCGCTCAGTGCGGCGGCAACGCCCGCTGGGTCGGCGACCTTGACGAAGGCTACGACAGCTTCGTGGGCGCCATGAACTCCGGCAAGCGCGGCGAAGGCACCTACGGCAACGGAGGCTATCGCAAGATGGTCGACTTCGTCGAAGAATTCACTGAAGACCAGGTTCACGCCTTGCCCGATGTCGGCAACGACCCGTCGTGCCTGTACATCCTTAGGCGTCATCATTGGGAAGGAGGCGACCGATAATGGAACTCGAGTGGCCACTAATTCTATTCACCACCTTCATTGCGTGGTGCGGGGGTTTGTTCGGAACCCAGTGCCTTATGGCCCTTCGCGGTAAAGGCGCGAAAACCCAGCTCGCCGCTTGGATCACGTCCGCGGTTCTGCTGGTGATCGGCGGTATCTCGGTGTTCATGCACCTCCAGCATTGGGAGCGCATCTTCAACGGCTTCGGTCACATCACCTCGGGCATCACCCAGGAGTTCATCGCGATCATCCTCATCGCCATTTGCGCCCTGGTCTACATCTACCAGCTCATGAAGAAAGGCGGCGTTCAGAAGCCCGTCTGCATCGTGGGCCTCATCCTCTCCATCGCGCTGGTGGCCGTCACCGGACACTCCTACATGATGGCGGCTCTGCCCACGTGGAACACCGTCCTGCAGATTCTCTCCCTCATCGGCGCCGCATGCGTGCTCGGCCCGGCGACGTTCGCCGTGCTGGCCTGCTTCACCGGTGACGAGAAGGAAGACCTTGCTGGCGAGGCTCTCATCGGCTCCATCGCCAACGCGGTGCTCACCATCGTCTACATCATCTCGATGGTAGCGGCGCAGGGCTCGTTCACCAACATGGGCTACTACTTCGACCCGACGCGCGCAACCCTCGGCATGACCAATGCGGCATCCTTCTCGCCCTTCTCGGCGACCGCGGCGCCCTGCACCATCGCCGTTATCGTCTGCGTCGTGCTGGCCGTGCTGGCCGCCCTCATGGGCAAGAAGCAAGGCTGGAAGGTCTGGGGCATCGTGATGGTTGTCTGCGGCGTCGCTGCTGCAGTCTGCCTGCGCATCGTCTTCTACCTGTCCGGCGGCCACGTATTCCTGCTCTTCTAACGAAAGGAGGATCAAACATGAACACCAAAACCAAGTGCGCCTGCGCGGCTCTCGCAATGTGCGTAGCTCTGGGAGGTGCCGCCGGCTGCAGCGCCAAAAAGGACACGACTCAGCCGACCGTCACCACGTCCCAGGCGCAGGCCGAAGTGGATAAATACGGCAACAACAATTCCGGCTACTGCAACCTAGACGACTCGACCAAGACGTACTCCAACGGAACCGTCACCCTCGAGGTCACCGGCAAAAAGCACGTAGCATCGCTCAGCGACGCGAAGAAGATCTTCAGCGCCACGCTCAACGGCAAGCAGTACAACTTCCCCTGCGAGGTGAAGCAGCTGCTGAGCGACGGCTGGGAGCTCAGCTCCTCCAACGAGTGGCGCATCCCCAAGGTCACCGAGAACCGTACCTTCAAGAAATCCTACGGTGAGAACTGGATCGTCTTCAAGAAGGGTTCGACCGACGACTACGGCACCACCTCCAACGAGATTCAGACGCATATCGCCAACACCACCAGCGACAGCGCCATCAAGTGGGACCAGTGCACGCTTCTGGGCATGGCCTTCGACGCCAGCGCCGAGGACATGAAGAACAACCTTGCAAACCGTTCTAGCTTCTCCTCCGGCATCGGCATCAACGTCGGCGATTCCATCGACAAGGTGAAAGAGCTATTCGGCTGCTGGAAGTATCACGACGACTCCCTTGACAAGGAAAGCGACCTCTTCGGCATCTACGTCAACGTGAATGGCGAGGAAAAGTGCATCGGCTATGTGAGCTTCTACCAAACCGACGGCACAATCACCCAAGTCAACATCAAGGTGAACGTTAACTACGTCGATGTCTTGAAGTCCTAAACATCTCGCTTACCCCTCCTCTCCCTCCCCTCCCCCCCCCTCTCTGAAAGCGGGCGCCAACGAAAGCTGGCGCCCGCTTTCTATTCAGCGCAAGTACGATTCAGTAGACACGATCGTCAGAGCCAAATAAGCGTCAGATTGGGTAAAGACAGCACGATTGCAATCAGCCTATTTCAAAGCAGCATAATGAGCCTATTCGCCAACGATCGAATAGCATCCGAGCAAAACGGTGTAAGCCACCACACGCATTCCCAATTGCGAAAACCCAGTCAGCAGCCACCAGACCGGCAGCAAAGCAATAGCAGCGGGCAGCAAGGCATTCCTGCACACATAAGCAAAGCAAACTATTCAACTAAACGCAAAAAAGGGCCTGGCTAACGATGAAATTCGTCACTAGCCAGGCCCTTTTCCATAGCACCACCAACATCCCCAGACAACCGCAAGCTCCATACACACGAAAACGCAGTGCAGCATATGCGCCTAGACAGCAGCGCCAAAGCCAAAAACTCATAGCTCCCGAAAACGAGCCAATGAAATAAGGCGGAGACGCGCCGAGGACGCTCCGAAGACAGCCAAAGGATCGCCGAAGACCCAATGAGGCAACGTTGGAGACCGGCGATTGAGGGGCGTCGACTGTGGTATTAAAAAACCGGACCGCCACCTCAACGGAAAAGCGCCAGAAGCGTCATAGATCACCCGAAGCTGAGTCCCAGAGATAAATTCACCACATTAGCTCAGGAGCATCGACGAAAAATATAACTACGACGCCTGGTTCTGCGGCCACTATCACGTAGATGAGGCCCTGGGAAACAAAAAACAAGCCCTCTACCAGCACATAGCCAAGCTCCCGGAAAGCAAAACGGAGGGCATCGCGTTCGAAACCTATCCGACCGAGCAAGAGGAGGAGACCCTCCCCGAAGAGGAGCTGGAATAGCCCGAACCGCCCCCCGGACGCGCATGCCGGCAGGGGCATTGGCGGACGCACCGGGCGCAGGCCCA
>CAVBPP010000150.1:0-7858 GCA_963597295.1 Paratractidigestivibacter sp.
CTTCCTTGCAAGCGATGCCGCAGTCGACGGTGACCAGGAAGTTCGGCTGGCCCTGCATAAGGCGGTCGATGGCCGCCGGCGTGATTGCGTAGCCCTCGTCGAAACGGCGCGGGATGAAGGGCGTGACCTGGCCGCCGAATGCACGCAGGCCGCGCGTCATCACCGTGGTGGCCGAAATGCCGTCAAGGTCGAAATCGCCGAACACCACGATGCGGTCGCCGCGCTTGACGGCGGCCTCGAGCGAATCGACGACTTCGGCAAGGCCGGGAATGGTGTACGGATCGAGCCAATCGCGATCGAGCGACGGGGTGAGGAAACGGTTCGCAGCTTCCGGGGTGTCGATGCCGCGCGCGACCATGGTGGTCGCGATGAAGCGCGGCATGTGCAGCTCACGCTGCAGGGTTGTGACTGCCTCGGGGTCGGCTGCCTTGATGTTGAATCTGGCAGACATACGGGTACCTAACGTGCAACATGCTTATGTATCGCCCTCTATTGTCGCACAAAGCGCCCGCCCCCGACCCGGGAATGAGGGCGGAAGGTTAGCGGGTTGAACGCGCGAGCGCGGGGCGCGGGGCGGGGTGCGGCAACGGGCGGCGGGGCTGGCGGGCGCGGGGCTCGACGCGAGTCTGGCAAGCCACAGCATATTGCGAGCGGCAAGGGCTGACGCGGGAGCGCAGGTTGCGGGCGCGAGGCCCCGGCCGGCCGGCAATCAGCTTTCGTAGACCACTTCGCCCATGCGGGACACGTCGTAGCCGATGATGTTGCCTATTTCCTCGCGGAACGGACGGGTGCGCGTTAGGTTGGTGACGGCTTGAACGACGCGATCGGCGGCGGGGGTTTTCGCCAACACGATGTCGAGCCATTCATCCTGCAGTGGAATGAAATCGACGCCCTCCACCTGGCGAAACGATCGCTCGACGCCGATGCCCGCGTCGGCTGCGCCGCGGGCGACGAAGCTGGCCATCGCCAAACCCGATTGAGCCTCGCGCGCGTAACCGGGCAGCTTGGCGCGTTCGTCGGCGCCGATGCCGCGACGTGTCAGCTGCTCGTCAAGCAGGATGCGACTGCCGCAGCCACGTTCCCGATTGATGATGCGCACGTCGGGTTTCAGCAGGTCATCCCAGGTGCGCAGGTTCTTCGGATTGCCGCGCGCCACCAGCAAGCCCTGCCGGCGGCCGACCAGGCGCACCACGCGCACGGGCACGCCGGGCAGCAGGCGTCGGACGCCCTCGACGTTGTAGCTGTCGGTCGCGCCGTCGTACAGATGGCTGAGCGCCGCATGCGCCTGACCTCGGTATATGTCGATGAGCGCGTTGTAACTGCCTTCGTAAATGCGCTCGAGCGAAAGGCCGGTTGCGGCCAGGTAGTTCGCCAGCACGTCGCCGACGATGTCGTTGCCCGCCAGAACGAAGGCGTTAGCGGGCGTTGCGGCCGCTGCGGATTGCGGGGGTTGGCCAGAGCGCGCCGTAGAGTAGGCTGCGCGGGGCGCGGCAACTGCCGACGCGCTGCCGGCGACGACGCCCGCAGCCGAAGCCGCCGCAGCACCGCCCAGCGCTCGCCCGACACCCGCCGTTCGCCCAGCGCCACCGACCTGCGCCTTCGCCGCCTGCCCACCCATAGCGGATGCAACCTCGCGCGCCTTCGCCTGACGACTGCGGGCGATGTAGTTTTCCACGTCGGCCATGGTGAAGCGCAGCTTGCGACCCACGTAATACGACGCCAGCTCGTCGGTTTTCACCAGCTTGTACACGGAACTGCGGCTGACCTGCAGAATCTCCGCCACATCTTCGGCCGTAAGCGCGTCATCGTTACGCATGGGCACCCCTTCGTATGGATCATTGTTTGCCGATAAGTATAAACCAGCCGCGCCAAACGGCAGAGCCGTCAACGCGCACGGCGTACCCGGGCAGCAAAACACGCCAATTGCATTTGGCCAGGTCGTAGATACACGAGCAAGCCGCATGCGATAGAAAATCGCACAATCCTGCATCGTTTTTCAAGTTGCGCGGTAAATCGAACCCCAAATCGAGCTATTTACATGGCTCGAAAGCGCTCGTTGGACTGTTGATAGCAACATATATCAACAAAATCGCAGGTTAGGGTTAACCGTGCATTACTAATTACTCTCAAAATCACCGCGCAACTTGAAAAACGATGCACGAATCGCAAAATTTCTATCCGGAACGCGTCTTGCCACTCCGATTTAAAGGCCAAACGCACCGACAATCGCCTAGGCTCGCCGCGCCACAAGCAAATCCTCCCGCAAAGCTCCCAGCGGTATCGCATCGCCCAAAGCAAACATGACCTTAAAAGCAAATGACCCGTTAAGCGCCCCGTCCCCGTGCACGAAAATGCACGAACGTGCACGAACCGACACGAACTCGACCCGCTTTGCCGCGGACGCTTCCCTTGCGGCGGTACAGGCGGGATACTGCAATCGTCGCAGGGCGTAAGAAGCGCCGGCCTGGGCCGGGACTTGGGACGCGCCCCGCGAAACCATAGCAACCTGCTGCGCCCGGCGCGCGGCTCAAAATCCGGGCAACCGGCAAACCGAAAGGAACCATCATGAAGATCTCTGCTCGCAACCAGCTCAAGGGCACCATCGCTTCCGTGACCGAGGGCGCCGTCAACGGCGTCGTCGCCATCGACCTGGGCTCGACCGTCGTTAAGGCCGACATCACCATGGACGCCATCAAGGAGCTCGGCCTGAAGGAGGGCATGGATGCCGTCGCCATCGTGAAGGCCACCAACATCATGTTCGCGGCCGGCACCGAGCGCATCGCCGGCATCTCCGCCCGCAACCAGATCGCCGGCACCGTCGCCGAGGTCAAGGAAGGCGCCGTGAATGGCCACGTTGTGCTCGAAACCGCAGACGGCAATCGCATCAAGGGCTCCATCACCAACGAGGCCATCAAGCAGCTGGGGCTCGCCGCGGGCCAGCCGGCGCTCGCCATCGTGAAGTCGACCGACGTCATCGTGGGCGTGGAATAAACAGAGGGATCGCCCGCTCATCAACGCATAGAATGTTTCGGCCTGCATGCTCGCGGACGCAACGAGCATGCAGGCCCACATCGAGAATGGCCCCTGCGAGCAGAACGCTTGCAAGGGCCATTCTCTTTGCCAGCGAAAAAGGGGGTCGGAGACCATGAGCAAGGGCTCAAAGCAACCCAAACCGGCCACCAAGCCAGGCATTGCCCGCAAAATCATCTCCTACGCGTAGCCACCACGAACGAGCTCGTGCTTTCGGTATAATTCACAGCAAAAGAAGCCGGCTTTCCGGGCGCTCCGCGCGTCCTGCAAGCCGCTAGCAGAAAGGCCCTCATCATGTCGAATTGCCTGGTCGCGCAAGCGGGCGGCCCCACCGCCGTCATCAATGCAAGCCTGGCCGGCGTCATCCGCGCCAACCAGCTGAACCCCGTCTACGACCGCGTGATCGGCGGGCTGTACGGCGTGAAAGGCATCCTGGACAGGCAATTCTTCGATTTGACGAACCTGAGCGGGCGCGATGTGGACATCCTGAAGCAAACGCCGTCGAGCGCGCTTGGCACCTGCCGCTTCATCCTGGAAGAGGACCGATTCGCCGAGCTTGTGCAGATCATGGACGAAAACGATGTGAGCACGCTGTTCTACATCGGCGGCAACGGGTCGCTGAACACGGTGCGCACGCTGGACAAGTGGGCGCGCGCGAACGGCATCGACAAGCGCTTCGTCGGTATTCCGAAGACGGTCGACAACGACCTGGTGCTGATGGACCACTGCCCCGGCTTCGCCTCGGCGGCGAAGGTGGCTTGCCAGGTCGCGCACGCCACGCGCCTGGACTACGACGCCTACACGCGCCGCGAGGTGTTCATCCTGGAAACGATGGGGCGCGACGCGGGCTGGCTGGCGGCCAGCACCTGCCTAACCGGCGACGTTGACCTGCTGCTTCTGCCCGAGGCGCCCTACCGCGCCGACGCGTTCATGCGCCAGGTGGAACGCAAGCTCGACGAAACCGGATCGTGCTACATCGTGGTGGCCGAGGGTGCGCGGCGTGAAGACGGCAGCTACCTGTCCGAGAACGGCGCCGCCAACGACGACCTGGAGCATCGCGTGCTGGGCGGAGCGGCGAACCGCCTGAAAGCGCAGATCATGGACGAGGGCATCGCGCCGCGCGTGGTGGTGCAGGACCTATCGCGCATGGCAAGGTCGAGTAACTTCGCCCTAAGCGCCGTAGATGTGGAAGAGGCGTATCACCTGGGCGTTTCCGCGCATATGCGCAGCATGGACCCCGCGTTTTCCGGCATGGTGGTGGGCGTCGCCCGCGGCACCGACGCCGACGGGGCCTACAATGCGGAATATCGCGCCTGGCCAGCCGAGGATTTGGCCATTCTCGTGCGCCCCTTCCCCGCCGAATGGATACTGCCCGATTACCAGGGCATCACCGGCGAGGCGCTGGAGTATTTCCGCCCGCTGATTCAAGGCGAACCCAAGCTGATCTGCAAAAACGGCATCCCGGAGACGCTGCGGCCGTTCAATAAACGCTAACCAGCTGCGGTGCGCACGATCTAAGCCGCCTGCCTCGAATCCAGCAATCAAGCAGTGGAGTCGAACGCCCGCGATGCTGCCTGCAAAACTTACTGGTCGACCAGCAAGTTTACGCATCTACCATCTCAACCGTTTTGCGTCGGGTGCAAAGCCGTGCATAACGGGAACGCCCCACGGCGCAACGAATTCCGCAAGCCGCACGCGGTCGTCACAGATACAACGTGCAGGAAACTGCCTCGTGAGGGAGTTCCCAACGTAGGGCGTTGCCGGCGTTCGGCAGGCGGCGGATCAGCGGGTCGCCGGCGATAACGACGTTGGAGTTTTCGGCTGCATACGCGATCAAGTCGTTTTCGGTTTCGATATGGAAGTCGCCGGGTTCGGCCAGGTCGGAGTCCATGCTGAAGAAAGATGCGACGTGGATGGGCGCTTGAACACCGGCTTCGCGCAAAGTATCGCGCAGACTGTTGGCGATTATCTGATCATGCACGATGAGCAGGGGCGACGATGCTTCAGCAGTGGATGGCGAAGCCTGCCCAGCAAACGCCATCTCGCCGACGGAGGACGACGGGCACGACGCAGGGGAAGCACCATTAACCGTGCCCGGCGCAACCCCATCCAAAAACGCCGCGACACCGGGCAATGCACGCAAAGCGTCAGGCGGAAGCCCCACGCGCACCGGCACGCCGAAGCGCTGCTGCAGCAATCGCGCGGCGGCCAAACCCGACCAGGTAGTGACCACGGTTTCGTCGGCCGAGCCGGCCACCGCGATGTCGGCAAGCGAATATTCGCCCGCCGTGCTCCAAGCAGACCGGACCGGCAATTTGCCTTGATCAGCCCGCCCGTCAACACCATCACTGCCGAGAATCGCCTGTTCAACAGCTTGCATTGCCGCTTCGCTGCCGAAATCGTGCACGGTAATTCCAAGGATGTTGATATGGCGTTCGGCGGTTGCGGTGGCATTCATATCGCCGGCCGAAACATCCGTGGCCGTGGCAGCTTCCCCACAAGCGCTTTCGACGCATCCGCCAACCGCGCCGTTTGCGCCCCCGCCCAACGGGGCCGAGGCAGGGCGCAACACCCCATCAACGTTCGTGCCCGCGCACGTCCCGCCTTCCGCGAATCGGTCGGTCAACAGCTCCTGCGCGGCGCTCGCGCCTAGCTCGTAGGTGCCGAAACCCGTGGTCGCAAGGCCGAAAGCGGGCACGCCGCAGCGCATCTCCAGCTCGGAGGCCATGCCGTCCAAGTCCATGCCCACAAGCGCCGGCACGGGCGAGCCGATCAGCGCCACGCAGGGCGATCCCAGCTCATGCACGGCGTCCTCGGTCTGGTCGAGCAGACGCGAATCGTCGCCGAGCGTCGCCTCCAGCGTGCGCAGCTGCGCACTGAACGTGGCGCGGCGGCGGCTCTTCCAGCGCGGCTCGTCGTAGCTGGTGTAGTTATGGGTGCAGCAACTGGCGTCGACGATGACGTTCACGCTGTTCAGCCCGAACAGCACGCCCGCGGCACCGGAATAATCGCCCGCGAAGGGCGGCAAAAACATCGAAAGTTTCGCCATTACTCGCTCGCCCCCCTCGTTGCGGTTGCTGCAAACGCGACCGCGGCTCGTTCGTCTGCGGAAACGGCATTGGCGTCGGCAGCGAATTTCGCTGCTGCGTCGGCGCCTTCGCCCATCGCGGCCGTCACCTCGTTCATCAGGCGCTCTATGCCTTGGTAGCCGAAATAGCCCTCATCGTGGTACATGTCCACCACGCGCGTCGCGCCCATCAGGAAGGCCGCATCGGCACCGATAGCCAGCCAGTTCGCCGCCTCGGCGTCAGTCGCGAGCGCATCGACGCTTTTCTCGCGCACCGTCCTGACGTGCGGATACGCTGCAAGCAGGCGCGCTTCGGCGTCCTCGTCAGCGCCCTTCATGTGAAGAGCCAGCACCACGCGCACGTCGAACCCGTACTCAATCAAGTTAAAAGCCAGCTCAAACGGCGAAAACGAAGCGTCCGAACCCACGACCACCGGCACGCTGCCGACCGCCTGCTGCGCCCGCCGCACCGCCGCCGCAGCAGCCGCCCGCGCGGGGCCGAGCACGCGCTGCATGGCCGACCAAGAGTCGGTGGCGGCGCCGGAGGGCTCACAAAGGAATCCCACCGAAGAGTCGGCAGAGGAAATGTTTTCATTCGCACGAGCTGCGCATTCATCAGCAACAGAACCTTGGTCAGCGAAAATAACCTCGCAACTCGCACCGGCAGCTCCCCCGCCGGCCACGCCGTCCGCTTCGCAACCCGCAAGTTCCGCGCGCGCGGCGTCAAGCAGCTCGGCCAGCTGGCGGTAGTGCGCCTCGACCGCATCAAGCCCATACGTTGCCGTCCAGGTCAGGTGCCTCATGCCGAAACGCGCGGCAATGCCCTCGGCGACCGCACGCCCGCTGCGCGATACGCACACCGCCACCGAGCTTTTCGCAAGCTGCTGATATTCGGCGAACGTCCGACACGTCACGATATGGCGCACCGGGCCCGCGCCCGTCGCCGCAAGCGCCGGCGCAAGCTCGCTTTCGGCCGCGGGCGCCTCGAAGCCGCCGAACGCACTCACCCCCAGGTCACGCTGCGCGGGCGCCTCAAGCAGCCCATACAGCCCCGAATGCATCTTGCTAGCGAAGTCATCGGCCACATCCACCGCGATCGGATTGATGTGCGATAAGGAAAACCTCAGGTCGGGGAACTGCTCCTGCAGCCCCTCAAGCAGCACTTCGCCATCGGTTCCCAAAAAATCGTCGATGCAGTTCACGTACAACTGCATCACGCGCGGCGGCGTCGGCAACGCCTCCAACAGGCGCGCCACCGCATCAGCAACCTGGCCCTCGTAGTCGCCGGAAACCAGATCAGCCTGGCTGATCTGCAGAAACGCCATCCGGTCAGCCTCGCCGTTGCGAAACGCGCGGATGGCCTGCCGTCGGCAGCACGACTGCGGACACACGTACAGGCTATGGCTTTCGGGAATGCGCAGAATGCGCTTCTTGCGAGGCCTATCGGGAATGGAATACGAAAGATGCGTAGGCATAAGCTAGGCCTTTCCCGCGGAAAAACCGTTGAATGCAACCGACTTCGATCCATCGGCCCCAACGGTCGCAGCTCGCGCAACGTTCGCAGCACCAGCACCCGCGGCGCCCGCAGCGCCAGCACCCGAAGCGCCGGCCGCACCGCAAGCGCCCTCACCCGCCGCCTTCGCCTCAGCACGCCGTTCAACCAACTCTGCCAGCTGACCGTACACGGCCGCCTGATCGGAATCGGGGAATGCGGCCACCACCGTGCGGCCCTCGTCCTCGGCGTCCTGCACTGTGGAAGAT
>CAVBPP010000151.1:0-7828 GCA_963597295.1 Paratractidigestivibacter sp.
GAAATAGTCAAGGGCAAGTTCGCCGGCACGGTCATAGCCAGCGAAAACGCGGAAACGGCCCAGTTGTTCCAGCAGCTGTTCGCCTCCGCCACCTTCCGCACTTACACCTCCGACGACGTGACCGGGGTTGAGCTGTGCGCGGCGTCGAAGAACGTGATCGCCATCGCGTGCGGTGTGGCTGCCGGCCTGGGGCTTGGCGACAACACCACCGCCATGCTGATGACGCGCGGCCTGGCCGAGATGAGCCGCCTGGTGGTGAAGTGCGGCGGACAGGCCATCACCTGCATGGGCTTGGCCGGCGCGGGCGACCTGATTGCCACCTGCACTTCCGAACATTCGCGCAACCGCAGCTTCGGCGTTGAGCTGGCCAAAGGCGGCACGCTTGACGAATTCCGCGAACGCACGCACATGGTGGTGGAAGGCGCGCTGGCGTGCAAAACCCTGCAGGCCTTAGCCGACGCCAACGACGTGGAGCTGCCCATCGCGCGCGTGGTCCGCAGCGTGGTTTGGGAAGGCGCCGACATGCAAGAAGCCGCAAAAAGCCTATTCGCCCGCCCGCTGACCACAGAATTCTACGGGCTGTAGGCAACGCCGCCCGCGCAGCCGCTGCGAACTCAAGTGCCGCGCCATCGGGAAATTGGGTCGCATCTGGCGGATGCAATCAGGAAGCAGGCTGGCCTTCGATAGCGTATGTGTGGCGATGGTCGAGTGGATTTGGCGTATGGCGTGACATTTCCGGGCCAAGCGTCCGGCCGGCCCCAGGGAACAGAAAGGCAAAGCAAAATGCTTCACGTATATGAATTCGAAATATTCCAGGAAGAAGGCCTGTTCGTTGCGTTGCCGTTCTGCTTTGAGGGTGGCACGCAGGGCGAAACGTTCGAGCAGGCGTGCGAAATGGCCGCCGAGTGGTTGCAAGCGGAATGTGAGCAGCGCGCGCTGCACGATGAAGCTTTTCCGCCGCAGACCTTCGGCAACGCCCCGCGCAACGGCGGAAAAACGGTGATCGTGGCGGTTAACGCAGGCCGGGAAACCATCGCGAAGGTGCGTGCATCGCGCGCGGCCGAGATGCTGGGCGTAACGCGCGGTCGCGTGTCGCAAATGGTGTCGGCCGGCCTGCTTGATGCCTGGAAAGAAGACGGAACGGTATGGGTGACCAGGGCAAGCGTGCAAGCGCGCCTAAAGGATGCCCCGAAACCCGGCCGCCCCAAGAAAACCGTGGCGTAAGGGCCGCGCACGCGTGGGAGAACCCTCTACGCTGCAGGCGGCGACATGGTGCAGATGACCCGCCATTGTGGATTTCTGTTGGGGCGCTTCCCGACGGAAGGCTTGACGAATTAGTTGACTCTACTTACTGCTGGCAATTTGCTGGGTTTCTGCAATTTGAAGCGGAGCTTTCGGCAAGTTATGCGCCGGCATCTGAGCATACGCTGCCTTTGCTTGATTTTTTGCTGGGGCTTTCGTCTGCATATGAGCACTAGACGTTACATTGTCGTTAGTCTAGTTTGGTAGAAAATAGTATAAAATGGAGTGAACTTATTCAAAAATGCTGGTCAGTCAGCTAAAGGGGAAGGGAGCAGTATGACCGTGAATCCGTTTAAGCCTACTGCGGGAAAAATGCCGCCCGTGCTTATCGGTCGCCAGCCCGTCATCGACGATTTCGTCGAAGGCCTCGAAAACGGTGCCGGAGCGCCTGGGCGCCTGATGCTTGTCTCGGGGCAGCGCGGCTACGGCAAAACGGTCGTGTTGGCGGAATTGCGCCGCGAAGCCATGGCGCGCGGTTGGACGGTGCTGTCGGAAACGGCGACGCGCGGCATGGTCGAGCGCTTGACCGAAGCCATTGCGCCTGGCGGCATGAAGCTGGCTAATCTCACCATCAGCCCGTCGGTGAACGTAGCCGGCATCGCCAGCGCCAGCGTGGGCGGCGCTACGTTCGCATCGTCTGAGATTGCGGCACTCACGCTTCGTAAGGCCATAAACGCACGTTTGAAGAAGGAAAAGCCTGGTCGCGGCATCGTGATCACCATCGACGAGGCGCAGGCGGCATCTACCGAGGATATCATCGCGTTGGCGACGACGTTTCAGCATGCCCTGGCCGATCAAGATATGGAAGATGTGCCCGATTCGGAGAAGCGCGGGCTCGTGCTGGTGTTCGCCGTGTTGCCGTCGTTGATGGACGACCTGCTCGACAATCGTGTGCTTACGTTCCTGCGCCGCGCGCAGAAGCAAGTTTTAGCACAGGTGCGCCTGCCCGACGTGCGCGACGCGTACGTTGAGACGGTTGAGCGATCGGGCAAAACAATCGCCGAAGGGGTGGCGTTGCAGGCGGCGAAGGCGGCTGGCGGGCATCCGTACCTGGTGCAGCTGGTGGGTTACTACATGTGGCGAGCGGCCGACAGGCGCCAATCGCACGACATCGGGGCGCAAGATGTCGAGGCTGGCCGTTCCGATGCGATGATCGCTTTCCACGAGGCCGTTTCCGCGCCGTTGTATTACGGCTTGCGAAGCCCGCAGCGCTTCTTTATAGAGGCCATGGCCGTCGACGAAAGCGGCGTATCGAAAATGTCGGACATTGCGGAGCGCGCCCGCCGAACGGCCAGCTGGGCCAGCAAATATCGTGCAACGCTGATTCGCGAGCACGTCATAGAGTCGGCAGGTTTCGGCTTGGTCAGATTCGTGCCCCCGCACTTGGGGGAGTACATTAGGGAATACGTTTTCGAGGAATAAGCGGCGGAAGTTGTCCTGGCGGAGGGTTTCGGCCCCGCACAAAGTCACTGTCGCGCTTCGCGCTCCCCATTACGGTTCGAGCTTTCGCTCGAACCCACGAATAACTTGGCTGAATTTGTAAAACTCGCTGTAAGGCTTTGCGAAGACACCGCCGCGCTTCGCGCTCCCGTGTATGGATGAGCCTTCGCTCATGCCTATGAAATTTATTCAGTTGGAAAGATCTACTTTTGTCAAACGGCTTGCCAAATTCTGCAACCAAAACTTCGTGGGGGTTGAAGCGTTAGCTCAACCCGCATCAAAGAGCGCCGTCAGGCGCGACGGACTCTTCCCCGCGGGCGAGATGCGGGAATGCCACGCCGGCGCGCATGCCGCGCTCGCCGCGGGTCGAGCGTTCCTAACGGTGTTCTACGGTCTCTCTGAAGCGGTATTTGCCCTTGCCATGACCTGGAACCGCTTCTATTACGCCGTTGCTCCGCAGGTTGGCTAGAAGTTTCGACGCGCCGGCTGCCTTCAAGCCGACAACCCGCATAGCATTGCTTCGACTGAATATCCGTTCGTATCCGTAGGCATCGAGCAGCTTCTGGACATGGCCTGCTGTCTTGGCGGTGAAGGTGGTCAGCTCGGTCGAGGGACGCTCCCCATGCGCATCGGCATCGCCCGATGCCTCGGATTCGTTCGCGCCGTCTTGCGCCCCGAATCCGTCAATATCTACTTTTTTACCTTTGATGTCTACTTCTGGTCCGTCAATGTCTACTTTTTCGGAAAAAATGCCCGCGCGAATATGCAAGTACCGGTTGCGCAGCTCGTGCTTTTTGCCAAGCAGCAGATTCTCGAGAAAGGCTTCAAGGTATTCGGTCGTCTCGTGGACGCCAAGCTGTAGGTCGGTGTAGTTGGCGCGTACGAGCGCGTTGCGAAAATACCAAGCGTTATCTGCGAAAATATCGTTTGCTGCAGAGTATCCGAGTGTTCGCAGGTACTTTATGAAAAACACTGCAGTCGTGCGGGTGTTGCCCTCTTCGAAAACGTGAATCTGCCAAAGGCGCGAAACGAATAGCGCTAGATGATGGATGATGTCGGCTTCGGAAAGCCCCCTGTAGTTAAACAGCTTCTCTTGTGAAAGGTCGTAATCCAGCGTCGCCCTCAGCTCGGTTGCGCTGCCGTAGGTCACCGGCGCGCCGTCGAGCACCCATTCCTTCTTCGTTATGTTGCAGTCCCTGATTCTGCCGGCGTGTTAAGCGAAAGCCCCGCCCCCCTTCGTAACCATGATCGAAAGCCCCGCCCCCTCCTTCGTAGGCATGAGCGAAAGCTCATGCCATAAACAAAGAGTCCGAAGGGCGACACCAATCTACCTACAAGCAAGTCCCCGCGCCGCAGGCGCGCAACCCCCTGGCAACCCAACCAATGTCAAAGGCGTCCAACCTCCTGGCAACTCAACCGACGCCAGTATTAGATGGTGCCGCCAGGCGCGACGCATTACTCACTACTGACAAACCGCGGGGCCGACCGTCGCTTATCAACCGCAAATCACTCCAACGTAATGCCGCAAATCACTCTAATGAAATAGCGCAAATCACTCCAATATGATAAGATAAGGCCAGTTAGACTGGCTGTGGAGGGTATTATGATTTACAGAGACCGAATTGCAGATTCCCTACTCGATTACAAGCTAGAATGCTTCGGCGCAACCCTTATCGTCGGCCCGAAAGGTTGTGGCAAAACCACCACAGCCAAGCAGAAGGCGAAAAGCGTTATCGAGTTGCAGGACGAGGACAACCGCGATGCGTATCTGTCCGTGGCGGCGGCGCAGCCCTCGAGGTTGCTCTTAGGCGACAACCCTCGGCTCATCGACGAATGGCAAGACGCCCCGAAGCTTTGGGGGGCGGTAAGAAAATCCGTCGACGACAGGCAGGAAAACGGTCTGTACATTCTCACCGGATCAACCTCCCAAATCGTCGAGACGCCCCATACCGGCACTATGCGAATTTCGCGCATGGAAATGCTCCCCATGAGTCTTTACGAGAGCGGGGAGTCGAGCGGTAGCGCTTCTGTGTCGGCGCTGTTCGACAACCCGGATTCGTATCAGGGGTGTGAATCGCAATTGAGCGTGGATGACTTGATCTTTGCCATATGCCGCGGCGGCTGGCCACGCGCCGTCGGCAATAGGACCCGGCGTGCTCAGCTTGCCGTGGCGAAGGATTTGTTCGCGCAGACGTGCGAGGTAGATATGTCCAATATTGGCGACATGAAAAGAAACCCCAGGTGGAGCGAAGCTTTGCTGCGGTCATATGCAAGGAATGTATGCACGCTAGCCGAGACAAAAACCATACGCGGCGATGTTTCTGCATCCACTGACATGAGCGATGCGTCGTTCTACGATTACCTTGCTGCGTTAGAAAAACTGTTCTTGGTTGCCGATCTTGACGCATGGTGCCCGGCAATACGTTCGAAGGCGGCCATCCGGGCATCGCGCAAGCGCAACTTGGTCGACCCATCCATTGCCGTTGCTGCCCTGGGTTTGTCGCCTGGCTATTTCAATACCGATTTTAAGACGCTTGGCTTTCTGTTCGAATGCTTGTGCGTTAGGGACCTTAGGGCGTACTCGTCGTTGCATGGCGGTAAAGTGTCGTACTACCGTGATCGTTACGGCATAGAGGCCGATTGCGTTCTGCATTTGGAAGACGGCAGGTATGCGCTCATCGAATTTAAGCTTGGGGAAAACGAGGTAGACGAGGGTGCCCGACACCTATGCGAGATTGAGCGTCTTGTGGCGAAGGCGAACGAGAAGGAACGCCAATGCCCCTTGAGGCTGCCTGACCTGAAGCTTGTGATAACGGGAACGAAGTATGGATATCGTCGTGAAGATGGCGTGCTGGTGGTGCCCATAGGCTGCCTTGGGAAATAGCGATTGCGCGGTGCGCGGGCGAAAGCTCCCTGCGCTCCTAACCCCCACTCCAAATATGGAAACCTCATGAACCCACCCACCAAAATCCACCCGAAATAACGCCGGCCGCCGGCCGTCGCGCAGGCTAAATACGCGCTTGTGACACCAAATTAGGTCTTTATGTCACCATTTGCGGAAATTTGACGCGGGGGGGGGTTAATTGCCGTTGTTAACTGTGTGCCTATGGGTATAATAGACCATGTAACACATTGGAAAGCCGCGCCATAAAGCGCGGCTGCCCCACAAGTGGGCTTGAAGCGCCGGCCAAAAAGCCGCGCAGCAAGCCCGAAGCAACGTAGGAAATTAGGGAAGCCGACCGCCAAGCGCCCCCAGGCGCCGCCGGCGGGCAAGCATAGAACGAAAGCCGCAACGGACCAGATGCACAGCGCACAGCCCATAACCGAATACGCGCCCAAAGCAACCGCCCCCCAGGCGGCTGTTTTCGCGTATACGGCTGAAAGCGCCAGCGCTACGGCAAAACCCAAGTTCGCCTCCATCACGGATGCCCAGGCCCAAGAAATCCTGGCAACCATGAATTCCGGCGTTAAGCCCATGCTCAACCGCTACGGCTACAGGTTCGTGAAGCGCACGTTCGACATAGTGGCCAGCGGCTGCGCCATCGCGCTGCTGTTCGTGCCCAGCTTGGTGCTGTGCGCCGTTATCTGCATCAAGAGCCCTGGCGCAGGCCCCATCTACGGGCAAACACGCGTCGGCCGCGTCAAACGCGACGGCAGCTTCAGCACGTTCAGGCTATACAAGTTCCGCAGCATGGTGCCCGACGCCGACGAGCGCTTGTGCACCCTGCGCGACAAGAACGAGGCCGACGGCCCGCTGTTCAAAATCAAGGAAGACCCAAGGGTTATCCCCGGCGTGGGCAAGTTTATCCGCAAGCATTCAATGGCTTGGGTGATAATAGGGACACCGGGCGACGGGGAGTCGACCAAATCCTTATCGCATTCAGCAAAAACCTCAAATGACCTGCAACTTTGCGAGCGTCGCCCGGGCCTTGCCTCCTGTGTTCGCAACCATTATACCAGCCCTGAATTTTTGTCTTTCGGGTTTTTCGGGGGTTCTACAAGCCCGCTATTCGGCGCAACCGCGAAGGCGGTGGGCGCATAATGGCAAGCGAAGCAGCAGCGGCTATTGACCCCGCGGAAATGGTTGATGCCGAGTCAGCCAAGGCGCCCCAAAATACCCATAGCGACAACGCGGAACGTTCTGAGAGGCAGACTGACCAAACGGCGGCCTCTATGGAATCGGCGAGCAAGGCAAATAGTGTGCCAGTTGTCGGGGGTCTCTTCTATCGATTCGTGAAGCGCGCTTTCGACATCGTTTTCAGCTTGGTCGTGATCGTCGTTTTATTTATCCCTGGATTGATTCTGGCGATCGTGATTTCGGTTGAGTCGTCCGGTGGCCCTCTGTTTAGGCAAAAGCGCGTCGGTAAGGGCGGAAAAGAAATCCAAATTTGGAAGTTTCGTTCTATGTATGCCGATGCGCATGAGCATCCCGAGCGTTATTTGAATGATGCTCAGCTGACCCAGTGGAAGCGCGAGCAAAAGGCCGATGATGACCCGCGCATTACCAAGGTCGGCAGCTTCATTCGCCGCACCTCGCTCGACGAGACCCTGCAGTTCATTAACGTGCTGAAAGGTGATATTTCCGTGATTGGCCCTCGCCCCGTTACGATGGCTGAAACCTATGAGTTCGGTCGATATCGCGACGAGTTCTTAAGCGTGCGACCAGGCATTACAGGTTGGTGGCAAACCACCAAGCGTAATGACGCAACTTGGGAAAATGGCAAACGTCAAGCCTTGGAGCTTGAGTACGTTAGGCATCGCGGCTTTGCGATGGACATTGCCTGCTTCATAGGAACGTTTAAGGCCATGTTTGGCAAAGACAAAACGGGGAGATAGGTAATGAAAATCTCCCTGATCATTCCCACGCTTAACGCACAGGGTGAAATTGGCCCTTTGCTTGACAATCTGCTGGTGCAATCGCGCGTTCCCGATCAAATCATTGTCGTTGATTCTGCGTCTGACGACGGAACGGTGGAAGAGGTAGCCGCGAGATCGGGCGTAGAGCTTATTGAAATAAAACGTTCCGACTTCAACCATGGTGCCACTCGCGACATGGCGCTAAAACGCTCAATGGGCGATATCGTAT
>CAVBPP010000152.1:0-7630 GCA_963597295.1 Paratractidigestivibacter sp.
GCCCTCGGGGACGTTCAGCACCGCCGACGAGGCGCTTTCGGCCGGAAAGGACGTGCTGGTGGTGCCCGGGGCGATAACCTCGCCGTATTCGGCCGGCGCGAATCGGCTGCTGTATCAGGGCGCGAGCCCCGTGGTGGACGATGAATCGTTCGGGGACGCGCTGTTTCAGCTGTATGGCTGCCTGAAGCAGGAGGCTTGCGGAGGTGGCGGAATCGTCCCTTCGGCTCTTGAGGGCGTTGCGGGCAAAAGCTACGCGAAGCGCGACTGCGCCGCGGCGGCCGCGGCCGAGGGCCGTGCCGCCGCGTCCGTGCTCTTGGCAGAATCGACAGGAGACGCGGTGTACGATGCCCTGTCCGCCGGCCCGTTGGGTATGGAGGAGCTGTTCGCGGTGGCCAGGCGGCATTGCGGGCAGGCCGAGCCGCGCGCCTGGCTTATGCAGCGTTTGGTCGCCGGCGAGGCTGCGGGGCTGTTCGCGCGCTGGCCCGATGGAAGGTGGGGTCCGCTCGTTCGGTGATTCGGCGTTGCTCGGCGCCGCGTTGTGGCTTCGCTCTGGTATTCTGCCACCTATGGATACTTCGAATGACAAAACCGTAACTATCGTCGGCGCCGGCCTAGCTGGTTCCGAAGCTGCTTTGCAGCTTGCCGATTTGGGATTTTCCGTCCGTCTGTTTGAGATGCGTCCTCAGGTTGGCACGGCGGTGCATAAGACGTCGAACGCGGCCGAGCTCGTGTGCTCGAACAGCTTGAAGAGCACGAAGCCCGAAAGCGCCGCCGGCATGCTGAAGTCGGAGCTCGCCGAATTGGGCTCGCGGCTTTACGCGGTCGCCTGCAAGCATAGCGTGCCCGCGGGCGGCGCGCTCGCGGTCGATCGCGACGCCTTCGCGGCCGATATCACCGCGCGCTTGGAGTCGCATCCCAATATCGCGTTCGAGCGTAGGCAGGTGACCTCCCTTGAGGAAGCCGCATCCGGCTGCGATGCGCTGCTGTTGGCGAGCGGGCCCTTGACCTCGGATGCGCTCGCTGCGGATCTGGCCTGCGCGACCGGTGCCGAGCAGTTGGCGTTCTACGATGCCGCCGCGCCGATCGTCATGGCGGATTCCCTGGATATGGGGAAGCTGTTCCGCCAGAGCCGCTACGAGGATTCCGGCCTGGGCGACTACCTGAACGCGCCGTTCACGCGCGAGGAATATGAAGCTTTCGCCGCTGAGCTTGTAGCCGCCGAGCGCGTTATCATGCGTGATTTCGAGACGCGCGATTTGTTCCAAGCGTGTCAGCCTATCGAGGAAATCGCACGCAAGGGTATCGACGCGCCGCGCTTCGGCACGCTGAAGCCGGTGGGGCTGAGCGACCCTCGAACGGGCAGGCGGCCGTGGGCTGCGCTGCAGCTGCGAGCCGAGGATGCCCATTGCAGCTGCTATAACCTTGTTGGCTTCCAGACGAACCTGACCTTCTCGGAGCAGAGGCGCGTTTTTCGGATGATCCCCGGACTCGAACAGGCGGAATTCGCGCGTTTCGGGGTTATGCATCGCAACACGTTCCTGAATGCGCCCGCGTTGCTCGATGAGGGTTTGCGCTTGAGTCTGCAGGCGCCGTTGTCCGTGCCCGTTTACGTGGCCGGCCAGCTTGCCGGAACGGAGGGTTACTGCGAGGCAATCCGTTCTGGCTTACATGCGGCGCTCAGCGTTGCCGGCGACTTGCGTGGCGTCAGCGTTGCGCACCTGCCGCGCGAGTGCGCATTCGGCGCGCTGATGAGCTATGCGACCAGCCCGAATACGGTCGACTATCAGCCCATGCACGTGAATTTCGGCATCATGGAGCCCTTGCCGGTCCGCATCAAGAACAAGGGCGAGCGCTATGCCGCCTACGCGAAGCGCGGGCAGGAGGCGCTTTTCGCTTACGCCGAGGAGCTTCGTGCGGCCGGCCTGTTGGCGCAGGAGACGGCGCAATGAGCGCGAAGGACGATGAAAAGGCGGACGTCGACGAAGCGATGTCGCAGCTTATCGATGAGTTTTGCCAAGGCTATCGCGCCGAGCATAACGCGTCGGACAACACGATGCGCGCCTATCGCATCGACCTGTCCGACTATGGCCGCTGGGCGAAGCGCTCGAAGCTTGACCCCGTCCATCCGACTCACAAGCAGCTGCGCCGCTACCTGGCCGAGCTTTCGGCCGCCCAATATGCGCGCACGACCATCAACCGTCGCCTTTCGGCGTTGCGCACCTTCTTCCAATGGCTCAACGTCACGGGCAGAAGCGAGGACGACCCGGCGAGCGCGCTCGTCGGCCCGAAGAAGTCGAAGAAACTGCCCCATGTGATCCGCCCGAAGGATATGGCGAGGCTTCTCACCGTGCATGCGCCGCGCGATGGCCGCGGCAGGAAGCTGGAGCAAGCGCCATCCCAAATGCGCGACCAGGCGATATTGGAGTTCCTCTACGCCTGCGGCGCCCGAATTTCCGAAGCGTCCGGCCTCGAGCTTTCAAACGTGGATCTTGAATGCGCTCAGGTGAAGGTGTTCGGCAAGGGGAGCAAGGAGCGCATCATTCCGCTGCATGATATGGCCGTTGAGTCGATGCGTTCATACCTGCTGGTGGCGCGCCCGAAGCTGGAGAAGCCCGGCAAGCCGAGCCCGTATTTCTTCCTGTCCACGCGCGGTGCTCAGATGGGGACCGATGCCATGCGCAAGATGTTCAAGGCGACGTGCGCGCAGGCTGGGCTTCCCGCCGAGATAACGCCGCACGATATGCGCCATACGTTCGCGACCGACTTGCTTTCCGGCGGCGCGGACTTGCGTTGCGTGCAGGAGCTACTGGGCCATGCGAGCCTTTCGACCACCCAGGTGTACACGCATACGACCCCCGGCCGCCTGGCCGAGGTGCATAAGCTGGCCCATCCGCGCGGGTAGGCGGAAATCGAGCACTGTCGGGCGGGCAATTATTCGTTATTGCGAAGATGACGGTTTGCCGCGTTCTGGAAAGTTAGCGCTCGACGAACATAGATGGAAGCTGGGCCTTCCGAGCAAAGCCCGGTGGGGAAGCTGTCTCGGCGAGGTAGAAGCGCAATGCCTGGTGCCTTGGCGGCCGCAAGCCGCAAGCCTATTTCCCGATCAGATGCCGAACGGCGGCGATGGGATGCTTCGTCAGCATGCGCGGGCCGGAATAGCGCATGACCTGGCGAATGCGCTCGCGCATCTCGGGCTTATAGCAATGGTTCTCGCAGGCGTCGCAGCTGGTCTTCACGTCCATCTTGCGGCAGCGGCGGGTTCTCAGCGCCGCGTAGGCGTCCAGTTCAGCGCAGCTCGCGCACACGGGCTCGCCGCAAACGGCTTGCGCATCGCGCGGCGCGTCGCTATGGTTTCCGGCGCAGTAAAGCGCGATCATCTGCGAAACCGTTCGTTCCTCGCGCGCCCGGCGCTTCGCTATCTTGGGTGAATCCTCCATAGCGATGCCCCTACGCCGCGGTCAGGCGGATGCCGACGAAGACGGCAGATTCGGGCAGGCCCGAGATGCTGTACTTGTTGGAAAGCGCCGTGGCCGAAACGCGCCAATTGTACGTGGTGCCCTCGATGTCGATGGTGCCGGTTTGGTAGGTGTTGCCCAAATCGTCGGTGCCCTTGCCATTCTCGGGCGTGGTGGCGGGGTCGAATCCGGCGGCGACGATGGCCGACGAGATGGCGGCCTCAAGCGAGCTTGAGGAGAAGTCGGCGTATTTGACGGAAATGGTCTCTCCGTCGCTGCGGTCGATGCTCAAGGTCCACGACCCGTTAAGAAGTTTGGCTGCGTCGGCGGCGGAAAGCGACGCCACACCCTTCGCGTACATGGTGGCCGCATCGGCAAGCGTCACGTCGGCGGGCAGCTTCACCAGGTCAAGCCCAGTGCTTCCTTCGGCCGTTTGGTTGTAGACGATATAGCCCTGATTGTTCAGGTTCGCCAGGATTGTTTCGTTGTCGACGCCGGCTAGGGTGGACATCACGGGCAGGTTGTACGAAACCGAGCGCGTGAGGTTCGTCTCGAGCGTGGCCTGGTTGTTCGCGTTGTTGACGGCGACGGTGCCGATGGCGTCGCTGCCCATCTTGATGCCGATGACGACGCCGACGGCCACGATGACGGCCGTGAGTATCTGCGCCCATCGCGGCATGCTGAGCGGGCGGTTCAGATGCGAGCCGTCGATGTAGACGACCGAGCCCTGCTGATTGGTGTACTCGGGCTTCCTATGGAACAGAGACGTTACGTCCATTGCGTCCTCGCTTTTCGGCGTTTCCGGATGGTTTATGTGCTCCGGCCAGTATAGCATTGCGATGCCGGAAGGCTCATGGTAGCCTACGTAAAGCCCATGGGGGAGTAGCAGGCAGGCGAATACCTGCGGTGCGTTCAACATCATGGCCCGCGCGGCCTGGCGTACCTGAAATTGCAAGACTCATGGCACGGCGTCGCTGGCAAGCGCGCCGTGCCATGAGTCTTTTTTCATGCTTGGGGACCTGAGGGCCGACGCTTGCCGCAGGGCAGGAGCTGCATTTCACCAGACGAGAAGGAGCTGTTTTGGATCTTTCCATCTTCACCACCGCCGAGGCTTGGATAAGCCTGGTCACGCTTATGTTCTTGGAAGTCGTGCTCGGCGTTGACAACATCGTGTTCATTTCGCTGACGACGAACCGTCTGCCCGAGGAAAAGCAGCACATCGGGCGCAAGCTGGGCCTTGCGGGCGCGATGGTGTCGCGCTGCATCTTCCTGTGCTTCGCAAGCTTTTTGGTGCATATGTCCTCGGCGCTTTTCACCATCGACTTGGGCTTTTGGTCGCACGGCGTGAGCGTGCGCGATTTGGTGCTGTTCTTCGGCGGCGCATACCTTATCTACAAGGGCATTGCCGAGCTGCGCGATGTTTTGGCGCTCACTGAGGAAAAGGCCGCGGAATCCGAGGGTCCGACGCAGAAGAAGAGCATCGGCCTTGTGCAGGCCGTCGCCACGATCATGGTCATGGACGTGGTGTTCTCCATCGATTCGGTCATCACCGCGGTCGGCCTGGCCGAGCACCTGATCATCATGATCTTGGCCGTCGTGTTCGCGATCATCATCATGATGGTGTTCATCGACGCCATCTCAGACTTCATCAACAAGCATACTGAGATGAAGATTCTGGCGCTCGTGTTCATCGGCGTCATCGGCGTGCTGCTGCTGCTCGATTCGCTCGGCATCAATTCGGGCATCGAGGTGCTCGACATGCACATGGAGAAGCTGATGGTGTACTTCGCCATGGTGTTCGCCGTGGTGCTTGAGATTATCCAGATGCGCTGGGCGGGCAACTTGGCTCGCTGGAAGGCCGAGAGGGCCGCGGCTGCTGCGGCGGATGCAGTCGACGCTTCCGAAGCTGAGAAGGCTTCGGCGCCCGATGAGACGCAGGGCGAGGCCGTGACCAAGGCGTAGCGTCGGCCTCGACGCCGCTTGCCGCTTGCCGCTTGCAAGAGAGAGGCCCCCGATCCCGCATACGGGAATCGGGGGCTTTATCGTTTCTGGTCGCGAAGGCGGCTATTCGCCGAATTCGTCGAAGCCTTCTTCGGATACGAAGAGCCTGGTCGCTCGGGGCATGATGCGCGCCGTGAACGGGGTCGGCAGCCCCGTGGCCTCGCCGTCGTACTGCACCTCCATGGGAGGGTCGGCCGTGACGGTGACGGTCTTCGAGCGGAAAATCTCGAGCGCATCGGTGCGGTCGGGGAACTCGCCGTCGCGGTCTAAGATGCCCGCGAACACGGCCGGCAGCAGGTCGAAGGCGGTCTTGCCCTTCAGCACCACGATGTCGAACTCGCCGTCGCGCGGTTCGTTGTCGTGCGTGACCGTGATGTCGAACTGGATTTTGGAGAAGTTGACCAGCAGCACGCCGAGGCCCTCGCTCTCGACCGTGCGGTCGTCAAGCTCGAGCGTGAATTTGGAGAACTGCGGCGTGACGTTCATGACGGCGGCCTGCAGGTACGCGAGCGGCCCGAGCAGCTTCTTGCCGCGCTGGGCTGCGCGCATGATGGTGGCGTCGTAGCCGGCGCCCGCCATGATGCTGAAGCCGAATTTCTTACCCGCAACCTGAATCTCGCCCATGTCGAAGTCGAGCGTGCGCCCGCTGCGCACGAGCTTGGCCAGGGCATGCGGCTCGAGCGGGCTTGCAAGGTTGAGCGCAAGCAAGTTGGCCGTTCCGGCGGGGAAGGGGAGCACCGGCACGCCGGTGTTGGCCAGCAGATAGCACACGGTGGCGACCGTGCCGTCGCCGCCAGCCGCGATGACCGCATCGTATTCGACGGCGTCGTCGAGCAGGGCCTCAAGCGGCGTGGAGCCGTCGGTCGATCGCATGCACACCTCGTCGCCGTCGGTGGCGAAGCTGCGCATGAAATCGTAGACGGCCCCTTCGCCGTAGCCCGACGCTAAGTTGTTGATGACGAGCAGTTTCACGGTTTCCCCTTCATTTGCTATATCATTGCATGGTACCGCAGAACCAATAGTTATCGTTAAGGAACCCTTCGGTGTACATAGCAAACCAAGAATCCCTTGAGGCGTTCGTCGACCGCGCACGTCTTTCCAGCGTGCTCGCCATCGATACCGAGTTCCTGCGCGAGCGAACCTATTATGCGAAGTTGTGCCTGGTCCAGTTGGCGACCGATTCCGAAGTGGTCATCGTCGATCCGTTCGAGGTAACGGACCTGTCCGTTATGAAGCCGCTTCTTGAAGACCCTGACGTGATGAAGATATTCCACGCCGCCGGGCAGGATTTGGAGATCATCTGGCATGAGGTCGGCTGCATGCCCAAGCCCCTGTTCGACACGCAGGTGGCCGCGGCCCTACTGGGGCACACTCAGCAGATCGGCTACGGCGCGCTTGTGCACGCGGTGTGCGGGGTGCAGTTGAAGAAGATGGATTCTTTCACCGATTGGTCGCGCCGGCCGCTATCCGCGTCGCAGCTGGACTACGCCGCCGACGATGTGGTGTACCTGCCGCGCATGTATGAGCAGATGAGGTCTGAACTGGAAAAACTCGGGCGCCTGCATTGGCTTGACCCCGAGTTCGAGGAGATGTGCGACCCGTCGCGCTTCCAATCCGACGAGCGCGAGCGCTATAAGCGTCTGAAGCGCGTCGGGCAGCTTTCGCGCCGTCAGCTGGCGGCCGCGCGCGAGGTAACCGCATGGCGCGAGCTGACGGCGCAGAAGCGCAACGTCCCGCGCAAGTGGGTCATTACCGACGAGCAGATAGTGGAGGCCTGCAAGCGGGAGGCCCGCACCATCGACGAGCTGTTCATGGTGCGCGGCATGCGCGAGAAGCTGGGCACGCGCGATGCACGCGCGGTTGCGGCCTTGATGAAGTCCGCCTTCGACGCTTCGCCGGACACCTGGCCCGAACTCGACCGCAGCGGCAGGAACGAGCCGAACGTGGACGCGCCCATGGATCTGATGGGCGCGCTCGTGCGCCTGCGCGCGAAGGAGAACGGCGTGGCGGTGCCGACGCTTGCGAGCCACGACGATTTGCTGAAGGTTGCGCGCGGGTACCGCAAGGGCGTCGACCTGCTGCGCGGATGGCGTCGGGCGCTCGTGGGCGAGGAGCTGCTCGAGCTGCTCGACGGCAAGCTATCGCTTTCGCTCGACGGCCACGAACTGCGCGTT
>CAVBPP010000153.1:0-7473 GCA_963597295.1 Paratractidigestivibacter sp.
CACACGTACAGGCCCTCGATGACGCTGCCGTCCTCGCGCAGCGGCTGGCTGTTCGTGTCGGTGATGACGCCGTGGATGGTCACCAGCATGGTGCCGGCGATGCGCGCCGCGTAGAACGGCGGCTGCTCGACGGTGGACATGCGATAGGCCGACTTGCCGAAATCGGTGTCCACGCCCTTGGCGTTCAGCTCGTTGTAGCGGGCGACCTCTGCCAGGAACGTCTTCTTCGTGTCGCCGGTGAAGCCCATGATGTCGGCCAGCTCGTCAAGCGTGTCTGCCTTCTTCAGCACGCCGGATTCCAGCGCGGGCTCCATCCAGAAGCTGTCCAGGTTCTCCTTGCCGCAGGCTTCCAGGCTGTACACGTCGGCGTTGAACGCGGTGCCTGCGGGTGCGGGCACGATGCGCGAACAGCCGCAGGTGTCGAACTTCACGGCGTCCTCGTAATACTTGCCGTCGAACACCTCCCACGAATAGTGGCCGGGCTGGTTGCAACCCATGGCGTAGCTCATCGGGTAGCACTGGTCCTCGTTCATGAAACGCTTGCCCAGCGTATTCACGTGCAGGTAGGGTTGGCTGCCCATGATGAACAGGCTGCCGTTGTAGGGCTTGCCAAACGTGGTGTCGTCGGTCATGCCGCCGCGGTTCCAGATCATCGAACCGCCGCCGGCCTCAAGCTGCGCACCGGCCCAAACGGCCATCTTGATGCCCTGGCCCTTCTCGCCGGTGGCGCTGCCGGTGACGCACCAGTCGGTGACGCCCGGCTGCAGGTCGTTGAGCATCTGATCGTTGGCGCCGTAGCCGCCGGTGCACACGATAACGCCCTTCGAAGCGTTCACCTGCAGGTAGTTGCCGTCCTTGTCGGTGGCGATAACGCCGGTCACCTTGCCGGAGCCGTCCTGCACCAGCTGCTCGGCCGGGGTCAGGAACATGATCTCGCCGCCAAGTTCCTCGAAGGCCTGCTGCAGCATCTTCACGTGCATGTAAGCGGTGTAGTTGGGGCCGAGCGGATTATACTCGCCCACGACGGGGTTGAAGCACATGGCCGGGTAGTAGGCGTGCTCGTCGTCGGGGGTGTGCCATTCGAACGGGAAGATCACGCCGTAGGGCTCGAGGGTCTTCGACATCCATTCGATCATCTCGCCGGACTTCTCTGCCCAGGTGTAGTACAGCGGCGGATTGATGTCGCCGGACTCGACCTGGCTGGCGTAGTTGACCAGCTTGGCAACGTCTTCCTTGTGCTCGTCGCCGGCAAGCGAGCTGTTCAGCGCGCCAATGGCCTCGCGGGCGCAGGCCACGCCGTTGCACGACTCCAGCACGATGACCTTCGCGCCGTTCTGCGCGGCGGTCACGGCTGCCACCATACCGCCGTTGCCGGCGCCGACCACGACAACATCCGCATCGTAGGTCTGACCGATGTTCTTCGGCATCGCAGGCTTCTCGCGCCAGCTGGTCTGGGCGGCGGCGTCCTTCTTCGCCTTATCCTCCTTGGTGGTCACGGCGGGCGTGCCGCAACCGGTAAGCGCACCCGCGGCGGCCAGCGCGCCCGCAGCGCCGAAGCCCGTCAGGAAGCTGCGGCGGCTCATTCCAGTATTGCTCATATCAATTTCCTTCTTTTCGCATTCCTATTGGGTGTTGACGCGGCCGCTATGACTGGTTCGTCAGCGCCTGGGCTTCCTGAGAGGTGATCCAACCCTCGGGAACGTCCATGGTCGCATGGCACTCGGTGCAGGTCAGCACGCTGGCACGATGCGCCTTGTGGCAGCTGGTGCACTCCTGCTGGCCATGCTGCCAAGAATGCGGGTTGCGAATGGTGACGGACGGGTCGTCGGAGGTCTTCTCGGTGAGCTTGGTCAGGTCGGCGCGGGTCATCACCGAGCCGTCGGAGTTCACATGGCAGCCGCTGCGCAGGCAGAACGCGTCGCCCTTGGTGCCCTGCGCCTCGGTCAGCTGCGTAGACGTGCGCTCAGAAAGCACGCCGGACGCGTTGTCGGTGGTCGAGATGAGCGTGTAGTTGCCCGAAAGCCATGACATGCCCTCGCCTACCTGCTGGGAAAGCACGGGCTGGTGGCAGCTCAGGCACGTGGCGTTGGAACTGTTGGTGCGATGCACGGCGGACAGCATGCCCTTGGAATCGGACACCTGGTTGCCCCACTTGTCGGTGGACGACTGGCCAGGCGTCGCCTCGTAGGTTTCCAAGTAACCGCTCATGGGCGTATGGCAGATGGCGTTGCAGAAGCTGGGCTGCTCGTGCCACACCCAGGCGCCCACGCCGGCCACCACGATAACCGCCACGATGACGCCGATGACGATGCCTCGCTTCGACTTGGTTTTCGCCTTCGGGGCGGGCACGCCGGAAGCGCCGCCTTGCGCTTCAGCGGAGCCCGCTTGAGGCTTCGTTTCGTTTTCCACTGAAAACTCCTCTCCTTCTATCTTCTTTCCACGCGAATGTGACTGCACGCGCGCGTGCGCAGGTCCTCTCAACCCACGAACACG
Organism: Paratractidigestivibacter sp.; assembly: GCA_963597295.1. Classification (GTDB taxonomy): domain Bacteria; phylum Actinomycetota; class Coriobacteriia; order Coriobacteriales; family Eggerthellaceae; genus Senegalimassilia. The sequence goes on from CAVBPP010000153.1 coordinate 2,494, forward strand.
GATACGCGCGCACGCACATACGCGCAAGGTGAATAGTAGGAACAAGGGAGCGAAAGCACATCACATAAAGTCGGGTATATTCGCATTTGCCCAGGTAAAAGGCAGGGTATAAAAGAAGCGCCCGCGGGTTTTCGCGGGCGCTTCGGTGAGCTTGCTCTGCGCGTTTACGGCAGCTTTCTGAAACTAACGCTGCATCCTTTTGCGGCGAGCGAGGGCGAACGCGGCTACGGCCAGGGCTGCTGCGGCCGCTGCTGCCGCGAAGGCGATCTGCAAGGAGATGCTATCGCCTGTCGCGGGCGAGGTGCTTTTCTTGCTGTTGGTAGTGCTGTTGTTGGTGGTGTTATTGTCGTTCGCGTTGGTGTTGCCGTCGTCGTTGCCGCCAATCAAGTCAATCGTCTCGGGCATAATCCAGCTTGACGTCAAATTCAGCTTGCCATCAAGTCCGTAAGTCAGGGTTTCTATTGTGGCGTCCTGCGTGGTTCCAGCCAAAGAAACGGTGACGTCGCCGGCCTTGATCGTGCTGGGCCACACAATGTCATCGTAGTCCCCAAGCTCAACCTTGAAGCGGCACTTCTTCTGGTAAGTGGCGGTGGTGATCGCGGCACCGCTTTCGTCTTCCCAAGTCACAGAGCAATCATGGGTTGTGCCGTCGGCAAGGGTGATCTTGGCGGTTGTCGGCAGAGCCGTGTCCACAACCGGCACATCTACCAACATCGAGAACTTATCGGGGCGCTGCACCCCGCCTTTAATCTGATAGATAACCTTGTCTTTGGAGTCGTACACCAAATGGTAGGAGTTGTTCTGGTCCATGAAATACGTCGTGTCTTTGTAATCGCTGACTTCCGTGGCAACCTTCATCTTGTTGCCGGCGTAATCATTGCGAATGCCGATCTTGGACCCTTCGGAAACGGTGCCGACCAGGAACGAGTTGTACAGCTTGTTCGGCTCAACGCCCAAGAACACGTCATCGGCGGAACCGTCGGAGGTCCTTACGTTGTCCTTGATGGTGACCAAGCCGGAAACCTTAACGTCCTCGGTGCAATCGACGGCAACGCCGCCGCCGGCCATACCGCATTTATTGCCGGTGATGGTGCAGTTTTCGATGCTGGTGTTTTTAGCGGTCACATAGATGCCACCGGCATTGCTCCCAGCTGAGTTGTTGGTAATGGTGCAATTCTTGATTGCAATGTTGTTCTGATTGATGCGGATGGCGCCGGCAGAGGTTTCGGACGAATTGCCGCTGATGGTGATGCCATCGATGGAGCCGGCATCGCGTCCCCAGTTGTTTTCGCAGATGAAGATCGCGGCACCTTCGCCTGAGTCTTTCGTATTCTTGCGCGTCTTGTTGTTCTTGAACGACCCGGTCTTGTCGTCGGACTTGATGTTGACGTACGAGGTGTTCACCTCAACGTAGTAACCAGCACCGCAAGTAGCTGCGTTGTTGCAGATGGACGAGTTACCGTTCATATAAACCCTTGCGCCGTCGGAACGCGAATCCACGAAGATGCCGCCGCCCTCGTACCCGGCGTAGTTGTCGTTAATGGAGGACGCGCCGTCGAGGTAGACATTTCAGTCCTTATGGTCGTAGCCGATGCCAAGCCCAGCGCCGTAAGTGGCCTTATTGTGCTGCACGGTCGCAGCATTTTTCAGATAGACGTTGCATCCCTTTCCGGCGCATTCAATGCCGCCGCCGTAATTGGTGGCGTTATTGCCGGCAACCGACACGCCGTCAAGCGTCAAAGTCGCACTTTCCGCAAGGATAACGCCGCCACCGCTATCTGCAGCGCTCCCGCCCGTGACCAGGCCAGCCGTCGTCACGGAGAAGTCCTTCTTCGAACCGTCATCGCTGCTGTAGCCCGAGTAAGTGAAGTCCTTCTTTTGGGAGCCCTTCAGCGTAAGGTTCGCTTTTTTGGAAACGCGGACAACGCCGGAGGTTCCGTTATTGGCGATCTTGTGGCCGTTCATGTCGATGGTGATCGTCTTGCCCTCCGCGATGGTAAGCAACGAGGTAAGGTTCCAATCGCTGCTCAGATAAATAACCTTACCATCGTAACCATCCGCAAGCGCCTGGTCGGTGGTGGTGTATTCCGTCTTCGTCGTGCCGTCGGAGCCAAGCGAATATGCCAGGGCCCCGCTGCCATCCGCATAAGCCTTATGCGGAAGCGCAATGGCACAGGCTGCCGCAATCAGCAACGCGGCAATGGCAACGGCAGCGGCCGCTGCGCCGAAGCGAGTCATCCTCTTGTCCATGGCCGTTTCCTTTCCACTCGTTTTTCCTGATGGAAGCGCAAAGTGCGCCCCAGATGCGAGCCTTGCGCCCGCCGTTTTCCTCTACCTTCATGATACCGGATTTGACCGGATGATTATTGGCCCGTAGCGTCTTTGAAACAAAAATCGGAGGCGCCCGGGAAAGGCACCTCCGATTGAACGCTCTTCGCTAAATGGAAAACCTGGTTACTTGCCCAGGACCTTCTTGGTGCGGGCCACCAGCCCGCCTTCCTCGATGATTTCCTGCAGGAAAGCCGGGAAGGGCTGCGACTGGAACGTCTCGCCGGTGGTCTTGTCGGTGATGACGCCCGAGTCGGCGTCCACCTCAACCACGTCGCCGTTGTTGATGGCGTCGACAGCGGCGGCGCACTCCATGATGGGCAGGCCGATGTTGATGGAGTTGCGGTAGAAGATGCGCGCAAAGCTCTTGGCGATGACCACGCTGACGCCGGCGGCCTTGATGCAGATGGGCGCATGCTCGCGCGAGCTGCCGCAGCCGAAGTTCTCCTCCGCCACGATGATGTCGCCCGGGGCCACCTTGTTCACGAACTCGGTGTCCAGGTCTTCCAGGCAGTGCTTGGCAAGCTCGGCCGGGTCGGACGTGGTCAGGTAACGCGCCGGGATGATGACGTCGGTGTCGATGTCTCGGCCGTACTTATGAACGGTTCCTTCGAATTTCATGTTCGAACTCCTTCTAGTCCAGGTCAGACGGCAGGCCGATGTGGCCGAGCACGGCAGAAGCCGCAGCCACGGCGGGCGATGCCAGGTACACTTCGCTGGTGGGGTCGCCCATGCGGCCGACGAAGTTGCGGTTGGTGGTGGAAATGGAGCGCTCGCCCGGCGCGAGCACGCCCATGTAGCCGCCCAGGCACGGGCCGCAGGTAGGCGTGGAAACGGCGCAGTTCGCGTCCAGGAAAACCTCCATCAGGCCCTCTTCGATGCACTGACGGTACACCAGCTGCGTGGCCGGGATGATGATGCAGCGCACGTTCGGGTTGACCTTGCGCCCGCGCAGCACCTCGGCGGCCTGACGCATGTCCTCCAAGCGGCCATTGGTACAGCTGCCGATGACGGCCTGGTCGATGGTGACCTCGCGTGCCTGTTCGACCGGGCGGGTGTTCGACGGCAGGTGCGGGAAGGCCACCGTCGCCGGGATGTCGGCGGCGTTGATTTCGATGACCTGGGAATATTCCGCATCGGGGTCGGAATGGTACTCGGTGTAGGGACGCTCGACGCGGCCGTCCATGTACTCGCGGGTGATATCGTCAACCTCGATGATGCCGGCCTTGCCGCCGGCCTCGATGGCCATGTTAGAAATGGTGAGGCGCTGATCCATGGAAAGGCTGCGGATGGCGCTGCCGGTGAATTCCATGGCCTTGTACAGCGCGCCGTCAACGCCGATCATGCCGATGATGTGAAGGATGATGTCCTTGCCGGTGACGCCGGGCTGCAGTTCGCCCTCGATCTTGAACAGGATGGACTCGGGCACCTTGAACCAGGCCTTGCCGGTGGCGTAGCCCACGCCCGCATCGGTGGAGCCAACGCCCGTGGAGAACGCGCCGAGCGCGCCGTAGGTGCAGGTGTGGCTGTCGGCGCCGATGATCAGGTCGCCGGCGCCCACGACGCCCTGCTCGGGCAGCAGCGCGTGCTCAACGCCCACGCAGCCGACTTCCCAATAGTGGGTAATGCCCTGCTCACGGGCGAAATCGCGCGCGACCTTGGCCTGCTTGGCGGAATTGATGTCCTTGTTGGGCGTGTAATGGTCGGGCACGATCAGAACGCGCGTAGGGTCGAACACCTTGTCGGTGCCGATTTCTTTGAAGGTCTTGACCGCGATAGGCGTGGTCACGTCGTTGGAAAGAACCAGGTCAAGGTTGCATTCCACCAACTGACCGGGAACAACCTCGTCGAGTCCGGCGTGCGCCGCCAGAATCTTCTCGGCAATCGTCATTGGACGCGCCATATTCACTCCTTTTGCTTGTCTCGTCTTGCCCCGGTCAGGTGAGCTTGCGTGGAAGCCCGCTTGGCGACGGGGCCGCCCCGTACGGGGCATCAGTTAAACGTGCCTGATTGTAGCACCGAAAAGTGCACCGGCTATGATTTGACCGGGCGCTATTAGTAATACATACCGTAATAGCCGGAATAACCGCTGCTATAGCTGGAAAGCGCCACCGCGACGACGCCCAAAAACGCCAGGGATGCCAGAACCCACAGCACGGCCCACACCACAAGCCCGATGACGGAGAACTTGATGGCGTCGGATTTCACCTGCGGGAACTTATCCACGTTGGCAAGCCATGCTATCAAGATGCCAGGGATGCCCACCAGCGCGCCGACAACGAACCAGCCGAATTTCATGCCGCCAGAAAGCTGCGTGAGCGGGGCGGGGGCAAGTGCTGGCTGCGCGGGTTGCTGCTGGTAGATGGGTTGTGCGGGCTGCTGGTACGCTGGCGGTACCGGGTTCGGGGTCGGCTGTGTCGGCTGCTGCGCAGCCGAGTGCTGTGTCGGCTGCTGCGCAGCCGAGTGCGAGCTTTCGCTCGCACCTACGAAATTGGCCTGCGGGGTTGCCATGGGCTGCACGGGCGCTGCGGGTTGCGCGGCTGCGGCCTGCTGGTGGGCAGCGGCCGGCGCGGGCGGAACCTGTTGCGAGGGCAAGGGCTGCGTCGTTGCCGGAGTCGCCGGCTGCGCCAGCGAGTGCGGAGTCGGCTGCTG
>CAVBPP010000154.1:0-7384 GCA_963597295.1 Paratractidigestivibacter sp.
TCGTCCATGGCCTGCTGCGCCACCTTGTGCCATTGGCACAGCAGCGCGAGCGTGGGCGCGTCCGATGGCGCGAAGTCGCGGCCTGCGGTTATCTCGTCCCACTTGGCGGATTTGAAGGCATCGGACTCGATGCCGGGCGGCTTGGTTAGCATGGGAACCTCCCAAAAGAAAAAGCCGCCCCAAGGACGGCTTGATGCGGCGGCAGGATTTGCACCTACGTCTCCTCTATCAAGGGCACTCCTCGTACTGTGCTACTTTCCGCGCTTCCGATTATCCCAGAGCGAGTGAACCCTATCAACCATTTCAGCCTCTTCCGTGGTCAGCTTTGCAGCGCCTTTGGCGGAGTCGTTTTCGTTGTGGTAGTAGCCGTGATGCGTATGGGGTGATTCGCCCTTATGGACGTGGTCGAGGTCAATCTGCTTGGAGCGCTTGTTGTCGTTGTTGAAGTAGACGATGGATTTGATGTCGCCGCCCTCGACGTGAACGTACACGCGCCCGCGCGTCATGGTTTCCATCAGCGTCTCGGAATCGCGGGCGTTCTTGGTGACGAACTTGATGTTGCCCGATTGGTAGACGGCGTGGTACTGCGAGCCGTAGGCATTGCCCTTGGCGCTTGTGCCGCTCGATGCTCCGCGTCCGCCCATTAATCAACCCTTGTAAACGAACGGCTTCGTTTCGTCTTGCGCGTCCATGTCTCGCCATCGATAACCACGCTCATGTCGCCGTTGGCGAGTGCGTTCTGGATTATCTCCGCACGCGATTCCCGTTTCGCCTTTGCGGTAGATTCGGCCTGCTGCCTTCTAAGCCTTTCCATGTGAGTGCTTAAGGCCGTTTCCGCAGAAGCCGCCTTATCGGCCGCCGAATGAGCTTTAGCCGCATTGATGCGGACACGCCCAGTGGCGAACGGGTTGGGATTTTCGGCGTGAACCTTAAGGGCGTTTTCCGCCAAGGACCTTTGCTCGGAAATAGCATCTTTCTTGCCAGCGTCAGATAGCGACATGCTTTTGATCTCGGCGATGTTCTGCTCGAATTCCCTGTTGATGCGGTTTCCGGCATCCGCGAGCGGAGACGCCGCATTCGCCCGTGAAATGAGCTTGCTATCGAGGGCCCTCGACGAACCGCTTGCGCTTGCCGCCATGCCGCTTGCGCTGCTCGCACCTCTACCGCCCATGGAAACCTCCTGCTTTGTACTCGATTAGCTCCGTTGCGCCGAAGTCGAAGCCCGCGTTGCCGCCGTAGAGCAGCACGCGGGCGAAGGAAGTCGATGGGCGCACGAAAAGCGGGACCGCCTTTCGGCGGCCCCGCTGCCCTTGGAGGGCTAGGAGGTCTGGTTAGTCCTCCAAGGATGCGAGTGCGTTGATGTGGTGGCGCAGGAGTGCTCGGCTGCCCGATATGACCATCATCGCGATGTCGTCGAAGCGGATCGAGACATTGCTGTAATCGTCGCCGTTCGATGCGAGCCATTGGGCGGCGGTTGTCTCGCGGCTGCCGCGCGTTGCCGTGGGCTCCTCGAAGCCCTCGGACCCGAGCTTGACCGTCACCGCTACGAACGCGATGTCGTCCTCGTCCTTGGCAACGATGTCGATGCGCTGGCCGTCGGCCGCCTGCCAGTTGCGGTCGAGGATCTCATAGTCCTTGCGGATGAGGAAGTTGACGCTTGCCTCGACTGCGCGGTTGTTGATGCTTTCCATGATTGACCTCCTGAGTTCTTAGGCCGCCCCGTTGGCTGCCTTGTGGCACGGAGGCCGCACGGCTTGGCGGCGGGCGCAAGGAGGAAAGCCGAAAACGCGGAGCGCCCCGAGTTTTGCGCAGCAAAAGTTTTTCGCGCCTTGCGCGCGCCGGCGGGCCGTACGAACGTGCGGGACCCAAGGAAGCGACGGGTCGGGCTAGGTTCTGGACGGTCTTTGAAAAGCATCCAGGCGCCGTAGTCGCGCCGGTAAAGCGCCATATCGCCCGCATCCCCGCGCGTGCCCGATTGCGGCAGGTGGCGGCCCGTGCAGGCGTATAATGCCAAGCAGCGAATGTATTGCATTCCGAGTGAACGGAGTTCCGATGCCAGGCTACAAGGACCTCATCGCCAAGAAACCCAGCGAAACGGCCATCCGCAGCTACCTAGTGGAGGGCGACCAGGTGTCGGTGACGCTGCGCATCCCCGACACTCTGCGCGACGCGGCCAAGGAGGAGGCGGCCCTGCGCGGCATGAGCTTCAGCGCCTTCGTCCGCACCTGCATGATCGAAGAGCTTTCGAAGAAAGGCCGGTAGCGACCATGGGCGAAAGTACCTACTCCTATGCGGTGGTCCCCAACGTCTTCAACGAGGACTTCTACGAGCAGTGCGTCATCGAGCACATGACCGAAGAGCTCGGCTACACGCACCTGTACGGCCCCGACGTCGAGCGCACCTCCGACGAATACCGCGACGTGTTCCTGCCAGGCATCCTGGAGGATTCCCTTGCGCACATCAACAAGGGCCTCCCCGCCGCCGCGATCGACGAGGCAATCCTCAAGATCCAGAACATCGAGGGCGGCACGCTCGAGCAGCGTAACGAGACCTTCAACGACTACCTGCAGTCGGGCGTCGAAGTGCGCTTCTACGACGGCAAACAGGAGCGCGACGACATCGTGCATCTGCTTGACTTCGACGACCCGGACAACAACGATTTCCACGTCGTGAACCAGTGGACCTTCGTGGAATACTCCGAGAAGCGCCCAGACGTCATCGCCTTCGTGAACGGCATGCCGCTCGTCATGTTCGAGCTGAAGTCGCCGTCGCGCGAGGAGACCGATGCGTCGGACGCGTACCTGCAGCTTCGCAACTACATGCACCACATCCCCAGCATGTTCGTGCCGAACGTCTTCTGCGTGATGAGCGACATGTCCGAGACTCGCGTGGGCACCATCACCGCCGACGAGGACCGCTACGTCGCATGGAAGTCCACCGACGGCGACTACTCCGAGACCAAGGCCGCCACCTGGCAGACCATGCTCGACGGCATGATGCCCAAGGCGCGCCTGTTCGACCTGATCCGCAACTTCGTCTGCTTCAACGACACCAACGACAAGGTCGTGAAGATCCTGGCCGCCTACCACCAGTACTTCGGCGTGCGCAAGGCCATCGAGCGCGCCCGCGAGGCCGTGGCCGGCGACGGCAAGATCGGCGTGTTCTGGCACACGCAGGGCTCGGGCAAGTCGCTCTCCATGGTGTTCTTCGCGCACCTGCTGCAGCAGCACCTGGACAGCCCGACCATCGTCGTCATCACCGACCGCAACGACCTGGACGACCAGCTGTTCGGCCAGTTCGGCCGCTGCAGCTCGTTCCTGCGCCAGAGCCCGGTGCAGGCGAGCAGCCGCGAGCACTTGAAGAGCCTGCTGGAGGGACGCGAAGCCAACGGCATCGTGTTCACCACCATGCAGAAGTTCACCGACGGCGACGAGCCGCTGTGCGATCGCGGCAACGTCGTGGTGATGGTGGACGAGGCGCACCGCGGCCAGTACGGCCTGACCGAGAAGATAGACGCCAGCGGCAAGGTGTCCGTGGGCGCCGCGCGCGTGGTTCGTAAGGCACTGCCCAACGCGTCCTACATCGGCTTCACCGGCACACCTATCGCGCTTGAGGACCGCAACACGCGCGAGATCTTCGGCGACTACATCGACGTCTACGACATGACGCAGTCGGTGGAGGACGAGTCCACAAAGCCCGTCTACTACGAGAGCCGCGTTGTGGCGCTGCGCCTGGACGGCGACGCCCTGGGCAGGATCGACGCCGCGTACCGCGAGTTCGCCGACCAGGCCGACGAGGCCAGCATCGAGAAGTCGAAGCGCGACCTTGGCGGCCTGGACGCCATCTTTGATACGCCTGAGACCATCGACGCGCTGTGCCGCGACATCGTGGAGCATTACGAGAACAACCGCGCCGACGTGCTGGCCGGCAAGGCTCTCATCGTGGCCTACAGCCGGCCCATCGCCATGAAGATATACAGCCGAATCATGGAGCTGCGCCCCGCCTGGAAGGAGAAGGTGGGCGTGGTGATGACCATGTCGAACCAGGACCCCGAGGAATGGTTCGAGGTGTGCGGCGGCTCCAAGCACAAGAAGGACATGGAGCAGCGCTTCAAGAACGACGACGACCCGCTGAAGATAGCCATCGTCGTGGACATGTGGCTCACCGGCTTTGACGTGCCGAGCCTGGCCACCATGTACGTGTTCAAACCCATGAAGGGCTACAACCTGATGCAGGCCATCGCCCGCGTGAACCGCGTCTGCCGCGGCAAGGAGGGCGGCCTGGTGGTGGACTACATCGGCATCGCTCGTGCACTCAAGCAGGCCATGAAGGACTACACCAAGCGCGACCAGGGCAACTACGGAAACATGGACGTTGCCGCCACGGCCTACCCCAAGTTCCTGGAGAAGCTGGACGTGTGCCGCGACCTGCTGTACGGCTTCGACTACCGCAAGCTCATCTTCACCGACAAGAAGAACCAGCTTGCCGCGGCCATCGCCGAGGGCACCGACTGGCTGCTGGATCCCTCGCGCCAGGAGGACTGCGAGGACTTCCTGAAGCAGTGCCAGCTCATGAACCAGGCGCTCAGCCTGTGTAAGAGCCTTGTCTCCCAGGAAGACCAGCACGAGGCCGCGTACCTGTCGGTGCTGCGCGTGCAGGTGCTGCGCCTTACGGGGCGCAATCGCACGGGTGGCGGCGGCATGACCTACGCCGAGTTCAATCAGCGCGTGACCGAGATCATGGAGCAGACGGTGCACGCCGACGGAGTGCTCAACCTGTTCGACGGCAAGGACGTGGAGATATCACTCTTCGACGAAGCCTTCCTCACCGAGGTTGCCAACATGAAGGAGAAGAACGTCGCCGTCGAGAGCTTGAAGCGCCTCATCAAGGAGCGCGTACGCGCCTACCAGAAGACCAGCGTGGTGAAGGCGCAGAAGTTCTCGGACATGCTGCAGGGCACGTTAAACGGCTACCTGAACGGCATGCTCACCAACGCGCAGGTCATCGAGGAGCTGGTCAACATGGCCCGCGAGATGATGAAGGACCGCACCGACGCCGAAAAGCTCGGGCTGAACGACGAAGAGATGGCCTTCTACGACGCCATCACCAAGCCGCAGGCCGTGCACGACTTCTACAACAACGACCAGCTGGTGGCCATAACGCGCGAACTCACCGAGACGCTGCAAAAGAGCGCCACCATCGACTGGCAGAAGAAGGAGAGCGCGCGTGCCGGCATGCGCCGTGCAATCAAGCGGCTTTTGAGGAAATACAAGTACCCGCCCGAGGGCGTGGACGACGCGATGGACACGGTCATGAGACAATGCGAGCTCTGGGCCGACAGCAAGACGTTCGAATAGGAGCGAAACCGTGGCAAAGAAGAAAGCCGACAATACCGCAGAGATCGGGTTCGAGCAGCAGATCTGGAGCGCGGCCGACAAGCTGCGCGGCAACATCGACGCCTCCGAGTACAAGAACGTGGTGCTCGGGCTCATCTTCCTGAAGTACATCTCCGACAAGTTCGACCAGCGCTACCAGGAGCTGGTCGAGGAGGGCGAGGGCTTCGAGGAGGACCGCGACGAGTACACGGCCGAGAACATCTTCTTCGTGCCGGAGAGCGCCCGCTGGGCAACCATCGCCGCGGCGGCCCACACGCCCGAAATCGGCAAGGTCATCGACGAGGCCATGCGCCAGATCGAGGCAGAGAACGACAAGCTGAAGAACATCCTTCCTAAGAACTTCGCCCGCCAGGAGCTGGACAAGCGCCGCCTGGGCGAGGTCGTGGACCTGTTCACCAACGTGCAGATGGCCGAGAAAGGCGACAAGCATGATATTCTCGGTCAAACGTATCAGTACTGCCTAAAGGAATTCGCTGCGCTTGAGGGGAAAAACGCTGGAGAATTTTACACCCCGGCCTGCGTTGTAAAGACATTGGTAGAGATTATCGAACCCTACCATGGGCGCGTATACGACCCCTGCTGCGGCAGCGGCGGAATGTTCGTGCAGTCGGCCGAGTTCGTGAAGCATCACCAGGGCAACATCTCCGACCTGTCCATCTACGGCCAGGAGAGCAACCCCAACACGTGGAAGATGGCCACCATGAACCTGGCCATCCGCGGCATCGACGCCGACCTGGGCAAGCAGAACGCTGACACCTTCTTCAACGACCTGCACCGCACCGAGAAATTCGACTTCATCCTGGCCAACCCGCCCTTCAACTTGAAGGACTGGGGCGGCGACAAGCTGAAGGAGGATCCGCGCTGGGAATACGGCGTACCGCCCGAGGGCAACGCCAACTTCGCCTGGGTGCAGCACATGGTGCACCACCTGAACCGCAACGGACGCATGGGCATGGTGCTGGCAAACGGCTCGCTCTCCAGCCAGACGAATAACGAGGGCGCCATCCGCGCCAAGCTGATAGAGGCCGATCTCGTGGAGGGCGTCGTGGCCATGCCGGGCCAGCTGTTCTACAGCACGCAGATCCCCGTGTGCCTGTGGATCATCACCAAGAAGAAGGCGCAGCCCGGCAAGACCCTGTTCATCGACGCGCGCAACATGGGCACCATGGTGAGCCGCAAGTTGCGCGAGTTCACCGACGAGGACATCGCCAAGGTGGCCGGCGCGTTCGATGCGTTCCGCGATGGCGAGCTCGAAGAGGAGAAGGGCTTCAGTGCCGTTGCAAGCATCGAGGACATCGCCAAGCAGGATTACATCATTACGCCCGGCCGCTATGTTGGCATCGCCGATATTGAGGAAGACGACGAGCCTTTCGATGAGAAGATGGCCCGCCTGACCGGCGAGATCTCCAAATGCTTCGAGGAGTCCAACCGTCTGCAAGAGCAGATCAAGAAGAACCTGGAGGCGATTGGTTATGGGCTCTAGGATCGTAAGTGTTGGCGATGTTGCGACGTTTCGAAAAGAAAGCGTCAAGCCGTTAGAAGGAACCACGTATCGGTGCTATAGCCTACCTGCTTTCGACAACGCAAAGACGCCGGAAGTTATAGACGGGTCGCAGATACTAAGCAATAAGCTTCGGATTGAAGCTGGGGATATTTTGGTTAATAAACTCAATATGCGATTTAAGCGCATTTGGTCAATTGGTTCTCTTCAACCAAATAGTGTTTGCTCAACGGAATTTGTGCCTCTCAGCCCGTCAAACAGCATTGACAGAAATTATCTGCTTTACGTTTTGCTAAGCGATGAATTTACCAATGCCCTTTCTGGCATGAGAACCGGAACTTCTGGATCTCATCAACGTGTTAAACCCGAATGGATCCTCGATTACAAGTTCGAATTGCCCGATACACCTACCCAGCAAAAAATTGGCGGGCTCTTAGCCGCGATTGATAACAAGATTGCGGCTAATACTAAGCTAAATGGCTATTTA
>CAVBPP010000155.1:0-7371 GCA_963597295.1 Paratractidigestivibacter sp.
TTTAACCGCATTCGACGTCAAATGTCCACGCGACTTCAACTTCGGCTACGACGTCGTCGACGATATCGCCAACGCCGAGCCCGAGCGCCGCGCCATGATGTGGGCGAACCCCGAGGGCGAGGAGCATCTGTTCACGTTCGGCGACATGAAGCGCTGGTCCGACAAGACGGCGAACTTCCTGGCCGAGCAGGGCATCGGCAAGGGCGATTACGTCATGGTCATCCTGCGCCGCCACTATCAGTTCTGGTTCGTGGCAACCGCCCTTACCAAGCTCGGCGCCGTCATGGTGCCGGCGACCTTCATGCTGAAGGAGCACGACCTGGAATATCGCTTGAACGGCGCTTCAATCAAGGCCGTTATCGCGACGTCCATCGGCGACATCGCTCAGGTGACCGACAATGTGGTGGCGAATTGCCCCTCCGTCGAGAAGCTGATCTTGGTCAATGGCGCCGGCGGCGGCACCACGCCCGCCGACGACGACGGCAATTTCGTCTCCGCTGCGGGCCCTGTCGGCTCCGCGCTTTCCGGCGAGGAGGGCATCTGCGCCGCGCCGGTCGAGCGCGAGGGTTGGATCGACTTCAACACGGCTGTCCGTGCCGCTTCCGAGGACTTCACGCCCGTGGAAACGCATGTGGGCGACCCGATGCTCATGTACTTCAGCTCCGGCACGTCCGGCAACCCCAAGATGGTGCTGCATGACAGCTACTACGCGCTCGCGCACCTGGTCACGGCCAAGCATTGGCACAATGTGGAACCAGACGGCCTGCACTTTACCATCGCTGATACCGGCTGGGGCAAGGCCGTGTGGGGCAAGTACTACGGTCAGTGGCTCATGGAGGCGTGCGTGCTCACGTACGACTTCGACCGTTTCCACCCCGAAGAGATTCTGCAGCTGATCGGCCGCTATAACGTGACCACGCTGTGCTGCCCGCCGACGATGTATCGCATGATGATGCAGGCCAACGTCGACGCCTTCGACCTGAGCTCGCTTGTGTACTGCACGACGGCCGGCGAGGCGCTCAACCCCGACCTGTACGATTTCTGGAAAGAGCATACGGGCCTTACCATCTTCGAGGGCTTCGGCCAGACCGAGACGCCGCTTACCGTGGCGAACCTGACGCATGCGGTGCCGCGTCCCGGCTCGATGGGCCGTCCGTCGCCGGCGTTCAACATCGAGATTCAGCGTGGCGACGGCAGCCGTTGCGACGTGGGCGAAACGGGCGAGATCTGCATCGACGTGCATGAGAAGGCTCCCGGCATCATGCTGGAATACTACCGCAACCCGGAAAAGACCGCGGCCGCCGTGTACGACGGCTGGTACCACACCGGCGACACCGCCTGGGTGGATGAGGACGGCTTCTTCTGGTACGTCGGGCGCAACGACGACGTCATCAAGTCGTCCGGCTATCGCATCGGGCCCTTCGAGATTGAGAGCGTCATGCTCGAGCACGAGGCTGTGCGCGAGGTGGCCGTCACCGGCGTGCCCGACCCGGTTCGCGGCAAGGCCGTGAAGGCGACCGTGGTGTTGGCCGAGGGCTTCGCTGACTCCGATACGCTGGTTAAGGAGCTGCAGCAGTGGGTGAAGCAGCGCACCGCTCCGTACAAGTACCCGCGCATCGTCGAATTCGTCGACGCGCTGCCCAAGACCGTCAACGGCAAGATTCGCCGCGCCGCCATCCGCGAGGCCGACGAGAGCGCCAACCACGAGCCGAAGACCAAGGTTCCCGAGGGCTTGGTGTAAGCGCCGCGTTCGCGGGGCGATTGCGAAAGGCATAGCTCGATGAGTTCGTTCGACATACGTAGTTTGGCACCGGTCGTGGTTCTGACCGGCCACTACGGTGTCGGCAAAACCAACCTGGCCATCAATTTGGCGCTTGATGCACGCCGCGCCGGGCGCGAAGTCGCCGTGGCCGACCTGGACGTGGTGAACCCGTATTTCCGCACGAGCGATTATCGCAACGTGCTCGCCGAAGCCGGCGTGCACGTGATTTCCACAGCGTTCGCCGGTACGACGCTCGATAACCCGGGCGTGACCGGGCGCGTCGCGACCGCCTGCGAGTGGGCCTGCGAGCCTGCAGGTGGGGAAGTGCGCGGAGCGGAAGCTGCTGACGGTGCGGCTGCGGACTCTCCGAGCTGTGAAGGTGCGGAAGCTAGCGAGGTTGCGGGTTCCAATGGCGCCTGTGCCGCCGATGGTGCAGCTGGCGAGGCGGCGCGTGCGGCCGAACCATCTGATGCCCCCGCTTCCCCGAATCGCCTGTTCATCATTGATGCTGGCGGCGATGATGCTGGCGCGACGGCGCTCGGGCGCTTTGCGGCCGCGATCGAAGCGGGCCCCTACGACATGCTGCATGTGGTCAACCGCAGCCGCAATCTTACCCATCAGCCCGAGCAGGCTATCCGTGTGCTGCAGGATGTCGAGCGCGCGAGCCGTTTGCGCGTGACCGCCCTGGTGAACAATACGCATATGTCGCGTCAGACCGACCGCGATATTCTGTCGCGCGGCGTGGTGTTCGCCCGCGATGTGGCCCAGATGGCCGACCTTCCCCTGGCATTCACGACCGTTCCACGTTTCCTTGAATATGATGCGGGTGAGCTCGGGGTGGTTTATCCTGTGGACGTGTACGTGAAAAAGCCCTGGGAATAGCGCGGGGGCGCTTGCCCGGGATGCCGGTCGCAAACTGATGACCTGGTGATATGAAGTATCAATCCCGCCGGTGTGGCGGGTGCAAGACGAGAAAGGTGGAACATGGCGAGAATCGTCGTCGATGATCATTTCTGCAAGGGGTGCGGCCTGTGCGTCGATGCATGCCCCGCGCAGATCATCGAGCTTGATATGTCGCGCATCACCGCGAAGGGCTACCACCCGGCGCAGCTGACCGATGCCGATGCGTGCACCGGCTGCATGTCGTGCGCAACGATGTGCCCTGACGTTGCGATTGAGGTGATGCGATAATGGCGCAGGAAAAAGTGCTGATGAAGGGCAACGAAGCCATGGCTGAGGCCGCCATGCGCGCCGGCTGCCGCTTCTTCTTCGGCTACCCGATCACGCCGCAGACCGAGGTTGCGGCCTATTTCTCAAAGCGCATGCCGAAGATCGGCGGCACGTACTTGCAGGCAGAATCCGAGGTGGCCGCCATCAACATGGTGTACGGCGCCGCTTCCGCCGGCGCTCGTGCGATGACTTCCTCGTCTTCGCCCGGCGTGTCGCTGAAGGCCGAGGGCGTGTCGTACCTGGCCGGATCCGACCTGCCGGCCGTCATCGTGAATGTGCAGCGCGGCGGCCCGGGCTTGGGCGGCATCCAGCCTTCGCAGTCCGACTACTGGCAGGCCACGCGCGCGATGGGCCATGGCGACTTCCAAGTGCTAGTGTTCGCGCCATCGACGGTGCAGGAGATGGCCGACCTGGTGGTTCTGGCCTTCGACAAGGCCGATGAGTACCGCATGCCCGCGATGATCCTTTCCGACGGCATGTTGGGCCAGATGATGGAGCCGGTGGTGCTGCCCGAGCAGCGCGACCTGTCCGACCTGCCCGCCAAGCCGTGGGCGACCGTCGGTCACAAGAATTCCCGCGAGCACAACATCGTGAACTCGCTGTACCTGACCGCTGAGGACCTCGAGGACCTGAACATCGCGCGTTTTGTGCGCTACGAGCAGGTGAAGGCCAACGAGCAGCGCGCCGAGCGGTTCATGTGCGACGACGCCGAGATCGTGCTGGTGTCGTTCGGCGCTTCGGCCCGCATCGCGCATACGGCCGTCGTCCGCGCGCGTGAGGAGGGCATCAAGGCCGGTCTCATCCGCCCGATCACCCTGTGGCCGTTCCCCACGGATGCTATCGAGCAGGCGCTTTCCACGGCGAAGGCGTTCCTTTCGGTGGAGATGAACATGGGACAGATGGTCGACGACGTGCGCCTGGCGGTTGCCGGTCGTGCGCCGGTCGAGTTCTTCGGCCGTACCGGCGGCGTCATTCCGACGCCGGATGAGGTGCTCGCGCAGATTCGCGAGCTTGCTGGAAAGGCAGGTGAGTAGCATGGCGGAGGAAAAGGTTGTGTTCTCGCGCCCGAAATCGCTGCTTCCGGTCGTGACGAATTTCTGCCCGGGCTGTCCGCACGGCATCGTGCATCGCCTGGTGGCGGAAACGCTTGATGAGCTGGACGTTGCCGGCGAGACCGTCGGCGTGGCGCCCGTCGGATGCTCGGTCTGCTCGACGGACTTCTTCGGCTGCGACATGGTGGAGGCCGCCCATGGCCGTGCGCCTGCGGTGGCCACTGGCTTGAAGCGCGTGCTGCCCGAGGGCGTTGTGTTCGCCTACCAGGGCGATGGCGATCTGGCTTCCATCGGCATGGCTGAAACCGTGCATGCGGCCACGCGCGGCGAGCACATCACCATCATCTTCATCAACAACGCCATCTATGGCATGACCGGCGGCCAGATGGCCCCGACCAGCTTGCCGAACCAGGTGACGCAAACCTCGCCGTACGGGCGCGACGTCACGAAGGCGGGTTTCCCCATCCGCGTGTGCGAGCTACTGTCCACGCTTGACGGCCCGGCGTACATCGAGCGCGTCACGGTGGATACGCCCAAGCATGTCCGCCAGGCGAAGCGTGCCATAAAGAAGGCGTTCCAGTATCAGATCGACGGCGTGGGCTATTCGTTCGTGGAAGTGGTTTCGACTTGCCCCACGAACTGGGGTTTGACGCCGCAGGCGAGCTTCGAGTGGATGCGCCAGAACATGCTGCCGTACTACCCGCTCGGCGTGTACCGCGACGTGGTGGCCGACGGCTTCGCCAATTCGCTCGAGGCCGCGTCCGCGCGCAACGCCGACTGCCCGATCGCGCATCCGGAAACTTCCGGGAAGGAGGGCGCACGATGAACGTCGAACGCCGTAACATGCAGGCGGTGCTGGCCGGTTTCGGCGGGCAGGGCATCCTGTTCGCGGGCAAGATCATCGCCAACGCCGGCCTTCTTGACAATCGCGAGGTGTCGTGGCTGCCAAGCTACGGCCCCGAAATGCGCGGCGGCACCGCAAACTGCAGCGTGACCTTGGCCGATGAGCCTATCGGCAGCCCGCTTGTGTTGAACCCCGACGTACTGTTGGTGATGAACCAGCCGTCGCTGGATAAGTTCGAACATAGCGTGCAGGAAGGCGGCCTGGTTGTCGTCGACAGCACGCTGGTGCCGCGTATCCCGGAGATTCCTGGCGTGAAGGTGTGCGCCGTGCCCGCCACGCAGATGGCCGAGGAGGCCGGCATCAAGGTGCTGGCGAACGTCATTCTGGTGGGCAAGCTGTACGCGGAGACGCGCTTTTGCTCCGAGGAGGTCATCCGTGCGGCCGTGGAGAAGGTCGTGCCCGCCAGCAAGCGCGACAAGCTGGCCGGGAACTTGAAGGCACTTGAGCTGGGCATGAGCTTCTAGCTGGTTGTTTGCGGTCGCTGGCTTTGGCTGCCGGTTGCGGTTGGCTTGGCCGCTTAACATTTGCGCTTCGTCCCGCTTGTCGCGGGCTGCAAACCGCCCGGCTCAGCTGGCGTTTTCCTTCGCCGAACCGCGGCGGGTGGTGTCTATCGCGTACACCCACCAACGCATCGTTTCGGGCGTGCCCATCGCAGGCACGCCCGATCTTTTTTCCAGGAACAGATCGGTCACGTGTCCGCCGAAGCGCACGCGGTAACGCGCCGTCTGCGCTCCGTGCACTGCCGGGCCGAATTGCCCGCGGCTCACTATCTCGTCGATGCGAAACGACCTGCCATCAGGCCATATGACGGCAAGCGGGTCGGTGCGCCCCTCGTCGGTCAGGCGCATGACAACATCCACGTACAGCTTGTGCACGCGGTTTCTTTTCCCGTCTTTCGTCAAGTAATCCATCGGTATGCTATTATCGAACACATGTTCACAGTTGTATAGCGAACAGACTATGAAGATACCCTGGGAATGGAAGGAGGGGCCCGTGTTCCGCGAAGAGGTTGCCGGTGATGTCGTCGGAGCCGAATACGCCGACGCCGCCGGAGACGCTGCGGACCCTGCCGACGGGGCCGCCCGCAGCACCGAGCCCGCCGCCGCCCAGGCGCGAGAAGGCGAGTGGGAGCGCACGTTCATGTGCATCGACTTGAAGTCGTTCTACGCCAGCGTCGAATGCGCCGAGCGCGGGCTCGACCCGTTCACCACCAACTTGGTGGTCGCCGACCCCGACCGTTCCGCGAACACCATCTGTCTGGCCATCACGCCGGCCATGAAGGCCCTTGGCGTGAAGAACCGCTGTCGCGTGCGCGACATTCCCGAGGGTATAAACTACATAACCGCCGTGCCGCGCATGCGCACATATATGCAGGTGAGCGACAGGATCAACAAAATCTACCAGCGCTTCGTCAGCGACATTGACATGCATGTGTATTCGATCGACGAGAGCTTCATCGACGCCACGCCTTACCTGCGCCTGTACCGCACCGACGCGCGCACGTTCGCGAAGCGCCTGATGGCAGCCGTGCTGGAAGAAACGCACATCACGGCGACGGCCGGCATCGGCCCGAATATGTTTTTGGCCAAGGTGGCCCTCGACGTGACGGCCAAACATGCGCCCGACGGCATCGGCGTGCTCGACGACGCGACGTTCAAGCGCGACATTTGGTTCCATCGCCCCATCACCGACATTTGGGGAATCGGCCGTGGCATAGCGAAGCGCCTGGAAAAGCATAGGATTTACGACTTGGCGGGCATTTGCGCGCTGCCGCACGACGTCATCCGCAAGGAATTCGGCGTCAATGGCGAATATCTGCTCGATCATGCGTGGGGGCTTGAGCCCTGTACCGTCGCGCAGGCGAGCGGGTACGAGCGCCGCGGTCATTCCATCGACAGCGGGCAGGTGCTCATGCGCGACTATTCCTTCGCCGAGGCCGAGACGGTGCTGCGCGAGATGGCGCTGGCGTCGGCGTTGGAGCTGGTGGAGAAAGGGCTTGCGGCTGCGGTGGTGGGCGTGCACGTGGGGTATTCCAATTCGAATTTCACGCATCAGAGCTGGGAGGCGGGCTTTTGGTGCGCGCCGCAGCTTTCCGGCGGCGGCTCGGCGAAGCTCCCTAAGCCAGAGAACACGCCGCGCGAGCTGGTGGGCGCCGCGGTGGAAATCTACCGCAAGACTATCGACCCGGCGCTCAAGATCAGGCGGCTTGGCATTTCCTATTCGGGGCTGGTCGACAAGGCCGATGTGCAGATGACGTTGTTCGACGATCGCGCCGACCAACAGAAGCAGGACGCGCTGGCCGAGGCGATGGTGTCGGTGCGGTCGCGTTTCGGCGCCAACGCGATGCTGACGGGCACCAGCTTGAAGCAAGAAGCAAACGCCCGCGAGCGAAACCAGCAGATAGGAGGCCACCGTGCCTAGGG
>CAVBPP010000156.1:0-7316 GCA_963597295.1 Paratractidigestivibacter sp.
GTAGATCAGCTTTTCTCCGCGATGCGGTGCTGAAGCCGCATGCAGGTCGGCTCGACTGCAGAAGCATGGGTACGTGAGTCCGGCTTCTTGCAGCTTCCGAAAAGCCGCATCGTAGGCCTCGTCGCGATCTCTTTGGAAGTACGGCCCTCGGTCCCAGGTGAGCCCGAGCATCTCGAAGTCGTGTTGCACTGCGTCAATGAACTGCGGCTTCGAGCGTTCTCGGTCAAGGTCCTCAATGCGCAGGACCACTTCCCCACCTTGCGATTTTGCGATCAACCACGCCATCAGGGCGGCGTAGATATTGCCCGCATGCATGCGTCCGGTAGGAGAAGGGGGGCGGTTTGGAGACGGCGCCAACCGCCCGACTATGGGACGGTTCGCGCCTTCATTTGATTCTGTAAGTTGTCGGCTCACGGTATCTAAAGTTATTTACGCAGGTCGTCGACGTGTTTCGCCTTGCCGGTCGTGCGTGCGATGCCGCCGGGCTCGACAAGCTTCACCTTCGAGGCGACCAGCATCACGCTCTTCAGCTGGTGCTCGATGTGCTTGCGGAACTTGTCCATCTCCACAACGGAGTCGCTGAAGGCCTCGGGCTTGAGCTCGACTTCGATGACCATGCGGTCGAGGCCGGTCTCGTTGTCGACGATGATGTGATAGAACGGCGTGACGCCCTCGATGCTGGAAAGCACGTCCTCGACCTGGCTGGGGAAAACGTTGGTGCCGCGGATGATCAGCATGTCGTCGCAGCGCGAACGGACCTTCTGCATGCGCGCGGAGGTGCGCCCGCAGCGGCACTTGTCGGTGACTACGCGGGTCAGATCGTGCGTGCGGTAGCGCAGCACCGGAATCGTCTGCTTATCGAGCGGCGTGAGCACAAGCTCGCCCACTTCCCCATCGGGCACGGGCTCGCCTGTTTTCGGGTCGACGACCTCCCACAGGAAGTGATCTTCGGCGATGTGCTGCATGTCGCGCTCTGCCAGGCATTCGCCGGAAACACCCGGCCCCATGACCTCGGTGAGGCCGTAGTTGTCGGTGCAGACGATGTGCATGCGCTTCTCGATTTCGGCCTTCAGGCCCGGCGGGCAGGGTTCGCCGCCGAACAGGCCCACGCGCAGCGTCGAGGTCGCCCAGTCGTAGCCCATCTTCTCGCCCACTTCGCAAATGTGAAGGGCATAGGAAGGCGTGGCCACGAGTACCGTCGTGCCGTAGTCCTGGATCATCTGAATCTGACGTTCGGTATTGCCCGACCCCGCCGGAATCATCATGCAGCCGAGCTTCTGCAAGCCGTAGTGCAGGCCGAAGCCGCCGGTGAACATACCGTACCCAAAGGCCATCTGCACGCGGTCGCTCGGCACGACGCCCGCCATCTGAACCAGGCGCATGATGCACTCGTTCCAAACTCCCATGTCATGGTCGTTGTAGCCGACGACGATGGGCTTGCCGGTCGTGCCGGATGATGCGTGCAGCTCGCGCACCTCGTCAAGCGGGACGGCGAACAGGCCGTACGGGAACGTGTCGCGCAGTGCGCTCTTGTCGGTGAAGGGCAGCTTGCGAACGTCGTCGAGCGTTTTGATGTCGGCGGGGCTGACGCCCATCTCGTCCATCTTGTTGCGATACCATTCCACTCGCTCGTAGGTCCATTCGACCTGCTTGATGAGCTTTTCGAGCTGAATGGCGCGCACGCGCTCGCGCGAGGCGCATTCGATATCCGGGTCAAGGATGGGCAGCTCGTCGAAGCGACCCGCTTCGGCCGCCTTGAGCGCTGCGCCCTTTTCTGTGATGTCTATCATGGAATGAATCTTCCTTGCTTGAATTTTTGAATGCCAGATTATGCCAGGTCGCTTTGGGAAATCATCTCAACCGGCTGCTCGGAGAGAATCTTCTCTGCCGAGTCCACATCGTCAACATAGGCTGCGATGTAGGTGGAGATGAGTGAGTAGCTGTACACCACGTTGACGTCGCAATCGGACAGGATGCCGATGACGCGGCGCAGTTCGCCGGGGTTATCAGCGAGCTTGATGCACAGCACGTCTGATATGGCGGCGGCGCAGCCGAGGCCCTGCAGCACCGAGATGGCTTCGTCGGGTTTGTCCACGATGAAGCGGACGATGCCGAAGTCCGCGGTTTCAGATGCGCTGTAGCCACGTACGCTGACGTTGGCCTGTTCGAAAGCTTCCAGAACGCGAACCAAATGGCCCGGTTCGCTTTGCACGAAAACGCTGATCTGCTTGACGCTCATGATATTTAAGCCTCCTTAGCGAAGTCGTACCCTGCGCTGAATGCACGCAGGTTTGCTTCGATGGTCTTAGGCGGAACGCGGCCCGAGATGACCTCGTTCCAGGTGTCGGTGGAGAAATCGAGCCTGGTGGCGAGGGCGCCGAGCAGCACGACGTTGACTGACTTCACCGTTGCCACCTCGGCGGCGATCTTGCCGGCGGGGATAACGGTCGCGCTGGCGGCGGCCAGCTTACCGTCGATGTCGGTGGCCATGGAGGCTTTGCCCGTCAGCACCGGCAGCGGCTTGATGGATTCGTCGGCAACCAACAGGTAGCCGCCTTCGCGCACGTACGGCAGATTGCGCAGGGCCTCGGTCGTCTCGAACGATACGACGCAGTCGGCGCAGCCGTAATCGGCGACCATGGTCGAGACCGGCTCCTTGCCGAAACGGACGACGGTGGTGACGGCTCCCCCGCGCTGGGACATGCCGTGGATCTCGGAAACCTTCACGTCGTAGCCCGAGGCCAGCGCAGCGCGCGCGAGCAAGTCGGCGGCAAGAACGGTTCCCTGCCCGCCTACGCCGCAGAGCAGAACGGTTGTTGCTTGTGACATGGTCTTATCCTTCCTCGGCGGTGCTGACGATGCTGCCGAACGCGCAGTACTGGGCGCACTGGCCGCAGCCGATGCATTGCACGGCGTCGATGAGCGCGTGGCCGTCGTCGTCCTTCGAGATGGCCGGGCAGCCGAGCGTCGTGCAGACGCCGCAGGCGGTGCAGGAGTCGGAAACGGTGTAAACCGGTTTCCGGGTGCGGTCGAGCAGCACGCAGGGGCTGCGGAACACGATGACGGAAAGCTCATCGGATCGCGTGGCCTCGCGAAGCGCCAGGCGCACGGCCTTCATGTCGTTGGGGTTAACGGTGCGCACATCGGGCACGCCGATGGCAGTGAGTACGCCTTCCAGGTCAAGTTCGCGCGACGGGCGCTTCTGCAGCGTCTCGCCGTTGAAGGGGTTGCCCTGACGGCCGGTCATGGCCGTCGTGCGGTTGTCGAGCACGCAAATGGTGCCCGCGCCTTTGTTGTAAACGGTGCTGATGAGAGCGGAGAGACCCGAATGCGCGAACGTCGAATCGCCGATGACGGCGACGACAGGCCTATGCTCGGTGCCGGCCCAGGCAAGCTCGAAGCCATGCGACATGGAAACGGATGCGCCCATGTCGATGCAGGTGTCCATGGCCGAAAGCGGCGGTAAGGCGCCCAAGGTGTAGCAGCCGATGTCGCCGGTGACGACGGCCTTCAGGCGCGAAAGCTCCTTGAACACCAGGCGGTGCGGGCATCCCGCGCAAAGTGCCGGCGGGCGTCCGGGCAAATCGTCGGGTGCTTCGGTGTATGCGGGGTCGGCGATGCCGAAAGCGCGGCGAATGAGTCCGGGGCTCAGCTCGCCGTCCTTGGGAAGGCCCTGCGGGAACTTCGCCACATCGATGCCGAGCGAGCGCACGGAATCGGTCAGGTAGGTCGAGCCCTCCTCGATCACATAGAGCGCGTCGACTTCGGCGGCGAACTCGGCCAGTGCTACGGGCGGCAGCGGGTAGGTGCAGCCGAGCTTGAAGACAGAAGCCTCGGGCAAAGCCTCCTTCACATGCTGGTAGCAGCCGCCGGCGCAGACGACGCCGATGGAGCTGCCGTTGTGTTCAACCTGGTTGTATTCGCAGGTCTCTGCCCAATGGGTGAGTTCCTCGATGCGCTTGAGCTGTACCTTGCGGCGCGGCTTGGCGAATGCGGGCATCATAACCCACTTGGAGGGGTCGGTCTGGTATTCGACCAGGTCGCGCTCAACGCGTTCGCCGCATTCGACCGGCGTCTTCGTGTGCGACACGCGGACCGACGAGCGGATGAAGAACGGAACGTCGAAGCGCTCGGACAGATCGAACGCATCCTTGGTGAATTGACGTGCCTCGGCGGAATCGGCCGGATCGAGCATCGGGATATGCGCCGCAGCTGCATAGTAATGCGAATCCTGCTCGTTCTGCGATGAATACATACCCGGATCGTCTGCTGCCAGGATGACGAAGCCGCCGCCTACGCCGGTATACGCCGACGTAAACAGCGGGTCTGCTGCCACGTTGACGCCGACGTGCTTCATCGTGGAAAGCACGCGAGCGCCCGCAGCGGATGCGCCGACGCCGACCTCCACGGCCACTTTCTCGTTGACGGCCCATTCGGCGTAGACGCCCTCCTTCTTCGCTAAGGTTTCAAGCGTCTCGGTCGAGGGCGTGCCTGGGTATGCGACGCCGATGCGGCAACCGGCTTCCCAGGCGCCTTGGGCTATCGCCTCGTTTCCAGATAACAGTTCCATAGTGCTCCCGTCTTGCTAGCGCGAATTCGCGCTCCCCTGTTGGTTGGTTACTCTTCTTTGTACATCAGGCAGAATGCGCCGATCTGCACGACGTCTCCGTCTACAAGCAGATACGTGTCGATGCTGTTGTTGTTCACCCACACGCCGTTGAAGGAGTTCTCGTCGCAGATTTGATATCCGCCCTCGACCGGCTCGACGGAGGCGTGCTCGCGCGAAACGGTCATGTCGTTAAGGAAGATGTCGCACTGCGGCGAGCGCCCGATGGAAAGCTTCTCGTCGCCGAGTTTGAAGGCGACGCCGACCTGCGGGCCGCGCACCACGTGCAGCACGCCGATGGTCTTCGGCTTGACGGGCGCTGCTATTTCGCCGGTGTCGAACTGAACGGGTTGGAACTGTTGGGTAGAGCCTTGCAGTTTGAACCCGCAGTAAGGGCAGGCCGCATCGTCCGCGGACACCTGATTATTGCAAACCGGGCACAAGCATTCCATTGCTATCTCCTTTCGCGCCCTCGGCTATTGCGAGGACGATTTGTCGACTAAAAGCGGCGTTTCGTTCAAAAGCTGCGACGTGGCGACGGTTTGCCCGCCGGTGAAGCCCTTGATGAGCCTGTCGAACCAGATGCCAATCGATTCGATGGCGTTGGGGGCTGGTGCATCCTCCGCTGCTATGAGGTCCATCGTGGCGATGACCTGGTTTCTCTGCTTGAAGGTTATGGTACCGATCTTCTTGCCGGCTTTCACGCTGCCGCTCACGTTGTCGTACTCGACCGACTGCGACACGTTGCCGTTCAGGTCGAAGATCTGCACGGCGGCGTCGGGGTCTGCGACCGTGGCTTTCACGGTTTTGTCGGTCCAGTCGGCGAGCGCCACCTCGGCGACCACGGGGACCGATTTTCCGTTGTAGCTGGTCGTTTGGCCGCTATTGATCACCTTGTATTGTTTCTGGTGGTCGAACACCCAGTTCACCAGCTCGTCGGCATCGTTGAAGCGCTGCGATTCCGAGCTGGAGTTCAGCACGATGGCGTACAGCTCTTGGCCGTCCTTGTTGACCGCGCCGGCGAACGACTCGCCCGCCAGGTCGGTATAGCCGGTCTTGACGCCGATGGCGTACTCGTTGATGTCGAGGAACCCGTCGGTGGTCTCAAGCGCGATGGATGCGCTGGCGTTTTCTCGCGTGACCTGTATGGTGGTCGAGCCGCCAGAAACGATGGAGCGAAGCGTCTGGTTCTTCATTGCGTACGTAACGACTTTCGCCTGGTCGCGAGCTGTGCTGTGCAAGTTGCCCGCGTGTTCGTCGAAGTCAAGCCCGTGGGGATTCTCGTATACCGTGTCGGTGCAGCCGAGCTTGGTCGCGGTCTCGTTCATCTTCGCGACGAAGGCGGCGGTGGCGCTGCTGCCCGTGGAACCCTGGTTCAGGAACTGCTGACCGACTGCCTGCGCGATGGCCACGGCGGCATCGTTGCCGGAGGGCACGAGCAGCGCTTTGAGCGCGGTCTCGAGCGTCATCGTGTCGCCCTGCTGCAGGCCAGCGGACGATTCCCCGACGGCGGCGGCTTCGGACGTGACGGTGATCTGGGTATTCAGGTTCACCAGCCCATCGCTCACGGCGTCGAGCGCGACGACGGCCGTCATCACCTTGGTGATCGATGCGATGCAAGCCTGATCGTCGGCGTTGCGCTCGAAGTACACGGTGCCGTCGGATGACACGACGATGGCGCGCTCGGCGTCGATGGACGGGCATTGCGAAACGGACAGCCCTCGTGAATCGACGGTCTGCCCGTAGACGACGTCCGCCTTGCGGACCTCGGCCGATGCGGTGGCCGGTGCGAGGCTGAGCGATAGCGCGAGAATGAACGAAAGCACGCACGCGAAAGCGCGTGCGTGCTTCGATTGCTCGCAGTGGGATGCGAGGTTAGTCGACAACGTAGATATCCTCCGGTTTGACGATTTCGAATCCGGCTTTGGCCAGGGCATCCTCGACGCCCGTGACATCGCTTACCTTCAGAATATCGATGGCCTTGCCGTTCTGCGCGGCCACGCAGTAGCCGTATTCGAGGTTGACGTTGTTCGCGTCGAGCGCCTCGAGCAGCTTGGCGAGCCCGCCGACCTCGTCGGGGACGGCCACGGCGATGACGGGGGTCGCGCTTGCGCGCCAGCCGGCATCTTGCAGCTTCTTGGCGGCGGCTGCGGGCGTGTCGCAGAGCATGCGTACGACGCCGAAATCAGCGGTATCGGCGACGTAGAGCGAATGCATGTCGATGCCGGCGTCGGCCACGGCTCGCGTGGCGGCAGCCAGACGGCCTTTCTCGTTCTCGATGAAAAGCGTAAGTTGCGAAATCATGGCTTAGCTCTCCTTTCGCAGGTCGATGATGCGCTTGGCCTTGCCTTCGCTGCGCTCGATGGTCATCGGCTCGACGAATTTGATGTCAACTGCGATCTGCAGATTCGACTTCAGCTCAGCGGCCAGGCGGCGCTTGAGGTCCTCAAGCTTGCGAACCTCGTCGAACGGGAATTCGGGCACGGTCTCGACGCGCAGCTCGACATGGTCGAGCGGGCCGCGCATCGTGAGGATGATTTGGTATTGGGTGGCAATCTCCGGGAAGGAGGTGAGCACCTGCTCGATCTGCGAGGGGAACACGTTCACGCCGCGCAGGATGAGCATGTCGTCGGAACGGCCGATGATGCGGTCGAGCTTGCGGTGAGTGCGGCCGCATGCGCACGGCTCGGAGATGATGCGGGTGATGTCG
>CAVBPP010000157.1:0-7239 GCA_963597295.1 Paratractidigestivibacter sp.
GAGCCGCTGATGGTGATCTGCTGCTGCTTGCCGGTGCCCAGGTCCTTAGCGGACACGTTCACGATGCCGTTGGCGTCGATGTCGAAGGTGACCTCGATCTGCGGCACGCCGCGACGGGCGGCCGGGATGCCGGAGAGCTGGAACTTACCGAGCGTCTTGTTGTCCTGAGCCATCTGGCGCTCGCCCTGCAGGACATGAATCTCAACGGAAGTCTGGTTGTCGGCAGCCGTGGAGTACACCTCGGTCTTGCGGGTCGGGATGGTGGTGTTGCGGTCGATCATCTTGGTCATAACGCCGCCCATGGTCTCAACGCCCAGGGACAGAGGCGTCACGTCGAGCAGCAGGATGCCCTCAACGTCGCCGGCCAGCACGCCGCCCTGAACGGCTGCGCCCATGGCCACGACCTCGTCGGGGTTCACGGACATGTTCGGCTTCTTGCCGGTCATGCGCTCAACGAGCTCCTGCACGGCGGGCATACGAGTGGAGCCGCCGACCAGGATAACCTCGTCGATTTCGCCCTGGGACATGCCGGCGTCGCGAAGCGCCTGCTCAACGGGCTTGCGGCAGCGATCGAGCAGGTCCTTGGTGATGGACTCGAACTCGGTGCGGGTCAGCGTGTAGTCCAGGTGCTTCGGGCCGGTTGCGTCAGCGGTGATGAACGGAAGGTTGATGTTGGCCTGCGTGGTGGAGGAAAGCTCCATCTTCGCCTTCTCTGCGGCTTCCTTCAGGCGCTGCAGGGCCATCTTGTCGGCGCGCAGGTCGATGCCGCCGTTGTCCTTGGAGAACTTGTCGGCCAGCCAATCGATCACGCGGTGATCCCAATCGTCGCCGCCCAGGTGGTTGTCGCCAGCGGTGGCCGCAACCTCGAAGACGCCGTCGCCGAGCTCCAGGATGGACACGTCGAAAGTGCCGCCGCCCAGGTCGAACACGAGGATCTTCTGGTCCTTGTTGGTCTTGTCCAGGCCGTAGGCCAGAGCAGCAGCCGTCGGCTCGTTGATGATGCGCAGAACCTCAAGGCCGGCGATTTTGCCCGCGTCCTTGGTGGCCTGACGCTGAGCGTCGTTGAAGTAAGCCGGAACGGTGATGACGGCCTGCGTGATGGGCGAGCCGACCTGCTTCTCGGCGTCGTTCTTCATCTTCTGCAGAACCATGGCCGAGATTTCCTCGGGCGTGTAGTCCTTTCCGTCGATGTCGACGACGGTGCGGCCGTCCTTGCCAGCCTTCACCTTGTAGCTGACCTTGCCCTGCTCGTCAGCGGTTTCGGCGAATGCGCGGCCGATGAAGCGCTTAACGGAGGAAACGGTGTTCTCGGGGTTGGTGACAGCCTGGTTCTTGGCGGCCTTGCCGACGACGCGCTCGCCGTCCTTGCGGAAACCCTCGACCGACGGCGTGGTGCGATCGCCCTCGGCGTTGACCAGGATTTCAGGCTCGGAACCCTCCATGACGGCCATGGCAGAGTTCGTGGTGCCCAAGTCGATGCCTAAGATCTTACCCATTTGTATTACTTCCTCTCACTTGGAGTATTAAAACCAAACTTGTTGCGGTGGCGGTTGGGCGCACCTGCGCGGCTCAACCTTGTTCCAACGCAATCCAATATAAAATCTAAGTCGGAAGCTGTCAAGTTATTTACGAAATTAAAGATTACGTTTTGTAAACGTGGAAATGGCAGAAACGTGAAAAATTCAGCGAAACCTGCGCTGAACTGGAGATATGCCGACGAACCCAAGAACGAAAGCCCAGTAGCGTACCATGCGGAAAGCGTTTTTCTCCCTTGTTCGGCGACCGACAAATCTAAGTCGCGCCCCATAAGGTTCCCCGAAACGACGAAGACCCCGCTCTTACGAGCAGGGCCTTCGCACTGTGCGATATGAATAGTCGGCTATTCGTCGACGACCTCGGGGATCGCGCCCATCGGGCACTCTTCCACGCAGTCGCCGCAGCCGATGCAGCTGTCTTCGTTGACAACCTCGGCGGCGCCGCCGTTGACCTCCAGAACCTCCTGCGGGCAGGCGTCAACGCAGATGCCGCAGCCGATGCATTCGTCAGTCTCGATTACCGGATGAGCCATGGTAACTCCTTCTCGTCTAAAAACCTAGCAGCGGGAATTGCTACCAAGTTATACCCCAATTGAAACAATGACCCGCACAATACCACTACTTCGAAGCATTGCAAGAGCTATCAAAGAAATATCGGCAGGGCATCCGGTCAGCGGCAGTGACCAGGGAAAAGGTAACCACGGCTATCTTTTACGAACGAACCGACCGGCGCATGGACCGTCCGCCGGCTCGCCCGCCAAGGCGCGCTTACCGCTCTCTAGCAGATGCGCGGCAGTTGTTCGCCCACCAGCATGTCAAGAATGCGCGTGCCGCCGAATGCTGTGCGCAGGAACACCTTCGACCCACGCTCGGGCTGGGCTGCGGAAACCTCGCCGATAATGGCCGCGTCGGCGCCATACTTGTTCGCACGCATGGCCGCGAGCGCCGCCTCGGCATCCTCGGGCGCCACGACGCATACCATCTTGCCCTCGTTGGCAACCTGCAGCACGTCGTAGCCGAGCATGTCGCAAGCGCCCTGAACGGCGGGCTTCACCGGAACGGCATCCTCGTCGACTGTGATGTCGGTGCCGGACTGCGCCGCCAGCTCGTTCAACGTGGAAGCCAGGCCGCCGCGGGTTGGGTCGCGAAAGCAGCGCGTGCCGGGAGCCGCAGCCAGCACGTCGGCGATCAGATGGTTCAGCGGGGCCGCGTCGCTTTGCAGATCGGCCTTGAACGACAACGATTCACGGCAGCTCATGATGGTGATGCCGTGGTCGCCCAGCGTACCGCTGACCAGCACTTTATCGCCCGGCTTGCACTGCGCGCCGCCAAGGTTCACCCCCTCGGGCAGCGTGCCCACGCCTGCCGTATTGATGTAGACGCCATCGCCGTGCCCGCGGTTAACCACCTTCGTGTCGCCCGTGACCAAATGCACGCCGGCTTCGGCGGCCACCTCGGCCATGCTTTGGCAAATGCGCTTCAAGTCGCTGACGGGGAACCCCTCTTCCAGCACGAAACCGCAGCTCAGATAGCGCGGAGTGGCGCCGGATGTAGCCACGTCGTTCACGGTTCCGCATACGGCCAGCCGGCCGATGTCTCCGCCGGGGAAGAAGTGCGGCGTCACGACGAAGCTGTCGGTCGAAAACGCCAGGCGCTCGCCAGGGGCGGGCGCGGGCAGCACCGCCGCGTCGTCGCCGCGCAGCAGCTCCTCGCTTCCGTATGACGCGAAGAACACCTCGTCGATGATGCGTTTCATCATGGTGCCGCCGCTTCCGTGGCCGAGCATCACGGTTTCGTCCATGGCTATCCCCTATTCCTCGTGGCCGTGCGAATGGCCCTCGTGCGCCGTTGTCAGCACCAGCTTGCCGTTCTGCACGCCCTTCGTACCTAATATTAGGTTGGCGATGTCCTGCACCAGGCCCGAATCGCCGCGCAGCACGATAACCTCCAGGCACATGTGCTCGTCAAGGTGCACATGCATGGTGGAAACGATGTTCCCGAAGTATTCGTGCTGAATAGTGTGCAGCTTTTCCTGCAGGTCGTTGGCGTGATGGTCGAACACGATGGTGAGCGTGCCGGCGACATAGGAACCGGGCGTCGCGCACTCGTCTTCCACGAGCGCATCGCGCACCAGGTCACGCACCACTTCGCTGCGGTTTTTCGCCAAGCCGCGCCGCGCGACCAGCCTATCGAAGCTTGCCAGCAGATCCTCGGGCATCGCCACCGAGAACCGCATCAGGTCGTTGCTCATGAAGCTGTTAGACGAGCGAAACGGTCACGCCGCCGGCGACTTCCGCGTCGTCCTCCAGGGCATCCTTTGCCTCATCGAGCAGCGCGCGCACGTCGTCGATCATTGCCTGCGCGGCATGCAGCTTCTCGGATACGGTCGCGTAGCCCGCGTCGCCCGCCTTGTGGCCGAGCGTATGGGCCCAGCGGCGCTCAAGCTTCAAATGGTCGTCGATCTGCTCGATCATCATCTCGAACTGGCCGGTATTGATTCCGTTGGTGCACATGGTGCGCTTCCTTTCACTTATCGCTGCCCGCTGCGGGGCGGACGCGAAACCTAACTGCCGAAGGAGAAGTCGGACGAGCGAAGCCCGCGTCGACTCGTTCTTGCTATCATTGGTTATAGTCGTATGGGCCACCAAGGGCAAGAGCGAGTGTGAAAAAATCTATGACTGGTAACAAATACGAGGTCACACTAGATGAAACCCAGGAACTGTTCGGGCAATTCCTGTCCGGCGCACGCTGCGGGGCGCTGCTCGTCACCACATTCAAGGAGCTTTCAGACACCGCGTGCAATGCGTTCGAAAGCTCTGCTCGGGCCCTTGGTTACGAAACCGACGCCTGCACATTCGCCGACGTGAGCGCGTTAGACGAAAACGCACTGTTCATGCTCGTCGAAGGTTTGGACCCAAAATGCCTGGTAGCCGCCGACGAAAGCGCCGCGTCGCTGCTGTCCCGCGCCTACCGCTGCGAAATTCCCACCGGCGAGGCTTCCCGGGCGCTCGGCCGAACCTGCGTGGCCTTCGCCGATTTTGATGCCATGCTGAAAACACCTGATGAAAAACAGGTTGCCTGGGCTCTGCTGAAAAAATTACCGAAAGCTGGGGAACGCTAAAGCGCGACCCGCCGCTCGGCGCAAAGCAACCGGCGCCGGCAGCATCTTCCAATCAGAATTCCCCAAGAAACGAGACGGCCCCGCACATTCGCGCGAGGCCCGGCCCCTTTCCTCCCTTGCAGAGATTTGCCCTTCGAAAGCCGCGTCGAGGGGAATCGGCGGCTCGGCAGGTTATTTCCCCTTAAGACGAGGAAAGGCCGCGGGGGAAGCGGCCTTAACTCGGACGAGTGAAACGAGGAGAAATAACTGAGGGACGTTATCTCTGACAGGGGATAGTCTATGGTAGGTACTATTCTCTGTCAAGAATAATCTTGAAAATTTTTCTTTGTGGCAGAATCCGGGCCGCAATCAGCCCGAACGCCCGCCGCTCGCCCTGGTTTCCGCATCGAAAACGTTGTTAGCATGCCCGAAAAGTCGCGCAGGCGGCTCACCCCTCAGTCGCAAGCAAGGGCGCTCAGCCGCAGGCCAAGCCGGCAAACGTCACTTGAGCCTTCGCCGGCATGTTCCTTTCAGGCTATTCAGAACCTTCTGCCCGTTGAACTGGTACCATGGCTTTATACGACGCCCTACCCTGACGGGCGCATTCACCAAAAACATTTCGGAAGGAGCCTTCATGGCTAACAAAGGGCTTGCAAAGGACCGCAGCGACCTGACCATCCTGGTCACCGGCGGTGCCGGCTTCATCGGCAGCCACACCTGCGTCGAGCTGCTCACACGCGGCTACAAGGTGGTCATCGTCGACGACCTGAGCAACTCGAGCGAAGTTGCCGTCGAGCGCATCCGCACCATCTGCGGCATTTCCGCCGACGACGCCCAGCTGCGCTTCTACGAGGCGAACATCCTGGACGAAGCGGCGCTGAACAAGATTTTCGACGAGAACGACGTTGACGCCATCATCCACTTCGCCGGTTTCAAGGCCGTGGGCGAAAGCGTGCAGAAGCCGCTGGAGTACTACTGGAACAACATCGCTGGCACGCTGGTGCTGTGCCGCGTGGCGCGCGAGCATGGCGTGAAGAACATCGTGTTCTCAAGCTCGGCAACGGTGTATGGCGAGCCCGAGTTCATCCCGATCACCGAGGAATGCCCCAAGCATGATGCGACCAACCCCTACGGCTGGACGAAGAGCATGCTCGAGCAGGTGCTGAGCGACCTGTACGTGGGCGACAACGAGTGGAACGTCGTGCTGCTGCGCTACTTCAACCCCATCGGCGCGCACGAGAGCGGCCTGATCGGCGAGGACCCGAAGGGCATCCCGAACAACCTGCTTCCCTATGTGGCCCAGGTGGCCGTGGGCAAGTTGGCATGCGTCGGCGTGTTCGGCGACGACTACGACACCCCCGACGGCACGGGCGTTCGCGACTACATTCACGTGGTTGACCTGGCACGCGGCCATGTGGCGGCCCTTGATTGGATGGGCGGCAAGGTCGGTACCGGCAAGGCCATCGGCATCGGATCCATCGCAGGCGAGCCGGCCGAAGACGGCAGCCGCCGCGGCGTGGGCATCTTCAACCTGGGCACCGGCAAGGGCTCGAGCGTGCTCGACGTGGTGCACGCCTTCGAGAAGGCGTGCGGCCATGAGCTTCCCTACGAGATTAAGCCGCGTCGTGCGGGCGACATCGCCGAAAACTACGCCGCGTGCGTCAAGGCCGACGAGGAGCTTGGCTGGAAGGCCGAGTACGACCTGGATCGCATGTGCGCCGACAGCTGGCGCTGGCAGTCGAACAACCCCGACGGCTACGCCACGAAGTAGGCTTTCCGGCTGGCCCGACGGACGAAACCCCAGGCTGCAACTTTACGCTGGAAACGAAGAAGCCCCTCGCATGAGGGGCTTCTTTTTATGCGTTGACTTGGGAATTCGTTGATGTGAAGGGTACCAAACCGCAGCGCACGGCTTGCTTAAGCCAGCCCATCAGCGCTGGTCCACCGTCGCAAACCCGCAAGCGCTGCCAACCCGCAAGCATAAAAACGCGCCCTCCGCAACAACGCGGAGGGCGTAAACGCTTCGCTAATAGCCGTAACCGTATCCGGTCGAGGTACCCGAGTAGGTTCCGCTCGAGTCGCTATAGGTATACGAACTCGAATAACCGCCCGAGCTATCGTAGTAAGTGCTCGAAGTTCCCGAATATGTGCTGCCGGTTGAGCCGCTGCTCGACGACCCGCGCGTCAAGTCGTTGCCGGAATACGTGCCCGTCGACCCAGTGGAAGTTGAAGTGGTTCCGCTGGTCGAATACGAACCGGACGATGAGGTGCCGGAGTACTGCTGGGCCATCTTGCTAGTCGAACCGGTAATGCCGCTCGGGTCACCACCCTGGTCGACGATCTTCATCATCTTCTCGGTAGCATCCTCGTCGCAGAACACATATGAAATGCCGTTGACATCGCCCGTGATCGAAGGCAGCATCGCCGAATACATCGTCAGGCTACCGTTGCCCTTCATCTGCTGAGCAAGCGCCAAAATGTCGGTGATCTTCATGTCGGTGGTAACGCACTTGGCGGCCGCCTGAACAACGGCGGGCATCTCGGTGACGGAAAGCGACATGACCTTGTTCACCAGCGCCTCGATGACCTTGCGCTGATTGGACG
>CAVBPP010000158.1:0-7131 GCA_963597295.1 Paratractidigestivibacter sp.
ACGAGGCCATTGCAGCTGCGGTTGACGCGTACCACAAACTGCTTGACGCCGGTGTGCCAGCCGAGGACGCGCGCTATCTGCTGCCGAACGCCGCGGAGAGCAAGATCGTCGTTACGATGAACGTGCGCGAGCTGCTGCACTTCTTCAGCCTGCGCTGCTGCAACCGCGCCCAGTGGGAGATTCGCGAGATGTCGCGCCGCATGCTTGAGCTGGCCCGACCGACCGCGCCGTTCATCTTCATGGACGCTGGCCCCTCTTGCGTTCGCGGGAAATGCGTCGAAGGCAAGATGACCTGCGGCAACCCCTTCCCGAAAGTGAAGCGGGATTAACGTGGCGAAGCAGAAAAGCGACCTTTCGCGCGCGTTCTCCGAGGACGGCGCGCTGAAAACCCACGTGGGCGGTCAGGCGCTCATCGAGGGCGTCATGATGCGCGGCAAGTACAACTGGGCCGTGGGCGTGCGTGAGCCCGATGGCGGCATCTACGAGGAATCGCATGATCTGGCGAGCGGGCGCAAGAAGAACGGCTGGATGTATTGGCCGCTTGTGCGCGGGTGCCGGGCGATGGTGGAGTCGCTGATCCTCGGATACAAGGCGCTCGAGGTTGCCGCTATGCATGCTTATGGGGAAGAGCCGGAAGCCGATGGCGACTCTGCTGGGTCGGTTGACTCGGCTGAAGACTTGGTCGCTGAATCTTCTGCCGCATGCGCGGAGGGGTCTTCGCCGGCGCCGCGCTCCGCTGCTCAGGGCCCTTCGGACCCTTCGTGCGCTCCGCTCATTCATGATATTGAAAATAACAGGAACAGTGTTCTGAGGGCCGGCGAAGACCCCTCCGCGCCGGCGGGAAGCGGTGGTTTGGATTCGAACCCTTCAAGGCCACCTGCTGCTAAAGATGCTGAGGAAGAAGCTGTCTTCGGGAAGCGGGAGATGGCTGTTTCCATGGTGTTGGGGCTGGTCATGGGCGTGGTGCTGTTCATCGTGGCACCGGCCTTCATCACCAACCTCATCGTTGGCGAATATGATTCGAACACGCTTCTTTGGAACGTTGTGGACGGCGTGCTGCGTGTGGCGGTGTTCGTGTTCTACATTTGGCTGATCGGGCGCATGAGCGACATCAAGCGCATGTTCGGGTATCACGGCGCCGAGCACAAGACCATCCATTGCTACGAGCACGGGTTGCCGCTCACGCCGGAGAACGCGCGCCAGTTCCCGCGCCTGCATGTCCGCTGCGGCACGGCGTTTTTGATCATGGTGATGATCATCGCCATTTTGGTGTACACGATCACGCCGCTGAACGGGCTTATCGCGGCGCTCGGCGTACCCGATGGGGCGCCGAAGCTGGTGCTGGTCATTCTGGCGCGCATCGTTCTGATGCCCGTCATCGCCGGCATATCGTACGAGATCACCGTGCGTTGGGCCGGCAACCATCCGGAAAACCCGCTGGTGAAGGTGGTGCTGTGGCCCGGCATGCAGATGCAATACCTGACCACGAACGAACCCGACGATTCCATGCTGGAATGCGCAATCGCGGCGATGCAGCAGGTGCTTGAGCGCGAAGAGCTGGAAACCGCCCGCGCTGCGGCAGGTTCGCGGGCGGGCGAAGCATCCGAAGTGGTCAGCTAACGCCAAGGCGGCCAGCTGGTGCCACTACGCTCGGTCGGCTCCGCGGGGGTGGTCGAGAATGCGAACGTGTCGGGTGGTCGCTCGTCCATGATGGCGACGTCTCAGAAAGGCTTTTTCAATACGTTGCCTTGCGTTGTTTTTCGTAAAACGCCTCATAGCGTATATCTGCTGAAATAGCGCCGGAAATCGGTTTCCGGCGCTATTTCTCTATGAGATTGGCCCTGGTCGCATTTGCCGTTCACGGCTCCAAAAACAACCTTTTACCCGTCTGCAACACTGGATCAATTTATTGCGCTAAAGTGATTTCTGCACTAGGGTATTTGGGCTTTGGCTGTATGCGCCCGGTGCCGTAGTAAGAAATCCATGAACGCAAGGAGGCCATTTGCATGGGTAAGAAGACCGAGTTTCTCTACATGTCCGAGCAGGATATGATCGACGCCGGCGTTAACGATGCTGCTGCATGCGTCGATGTGTGCGAGGAGGTGTTCAAGCTGCTGGCGACGGGTGATTACCTGATGGGCGGCTCGAATCACAATTCGCACGGCTTGGCTCTGGTGTTCCCCGAGACAAGCCCGTTCCCGAACATGCCGCTTGCAGGCCCGGATCGCCGTTTTGTTGCCATGCCCGCCTACCTGGGCGGTCGCTTCAACATCTGCGGCAATAAATGGTATGGCTCGAACGCAGGGAACAAGGAGCACGGTCTTCCTCGTTCGGTTCTCACCGTTGTGCTCAACGACAAGGAAACCGGTGAGCCGATAGCGTTCCAGTCCGCGAACCTGCTTTCCTCGGCGCGCACGGGCAGCATCCCCGGCGTCGCCTGCCGCTACCTTGCGCGCAAGGATGCCAAGGTCGTGACCGTTGTCGGCTGCGGCGCCATCAACCACTCGTGCCTCGCGGGCGTGATGTCGCAAGAGCCCGGCGTCGAGAAAATCGTTTGCTACGACCTGTTCCCCGAGGTTGCGCAGAAGTTCGCCGCCTGGGCGAATGAGGAATTCTCCACCGAGGCCGTCGCGGTCGATGACCTGGCGACGGCGATCGGCGAGGGCGATATCGTCACCACCGCCGCTTCGCGTTTGGCGCCGCTCAACGTTGAGGACTCCTGGTTCAAGCCCGGCGCGCTCGTGTTGCTGACCGGCCCGATGAAGGCGCCGGACGAGGTTTGGGAGAACTCCACCATCGTTTGGGACAATACGAAGCTGCATGAAGCCTACGTTGCCGACGCTCGCGCCTCGGAGGACTACCATGCCGGCTACGCCGCGCAGATCGGCGGCCCGGTTTACGAGCTGATCGATGCCGGCAAGAAGGAGCCGCTGTCCGAGGCGGCTGATCTAGGCCACATCATCCTGGGCGAGAAGCCTGGCCGCCAAAGCGACGATGAGCGTATCTTCTTCATCGCCAGCGGCATGGCCGTGTTCGATCTTGGCTGGGGCTATACCTGCTACCAGAAGGCTCTTGAGAAGGGTATCGGCCAGAAGCTCGTCTTGTGGGACGACCCGTACCAGGCGTAAGGGAACGCGAAATCGGATGGTGTGAACATGGCTTCATCAAAACAGGCAAGTTGGCGCGGGGCGATAGGTGATTCGGCGTATGCGAAGTGCGCCAAACATCTGCTTCCGCTCCTGGTTATTTTTTACGTTCTAGCGTATATCGGCAGGTCGAACCTGGGGTACGCGGCTTTGACCATGAACGAGGAGCTGGGTATCTCGGCTGCTGCATACGGCCTGGTCGCGGGCATCTTCTTCATTGGCTATTTCGTGTTCGAGGTACCGTCGAACATCATCATGGATAAGGTGGGCGCCCGCAAATGGATCGCCCGTATCCTCATTTCATGGGGCGTCATCGTGATGCTTATGTCGACAATCCAGAATATCTGGGCGCTCTACGCGTTCCGCTTTCTCGTCGGTGTCGCCGAGGCTGGATTCTTCCCGGGCGTGGTGCTGTATCTGAGCCGTTGGTTTTTAGGGCGCGATTCGGCGAAGGTTATCGCCATGTTCATGCTCGCTATACCGGTGAGCTACATGATCGGTGCGCCCCTGTCCGGTTACATTTCCGACAACATCTCGTGGTTCGGCTTGTCGAGCTGGCGTTGGATTTTCCTTCTGGAGGGTATGCCCTCGATTATCGGCGGCATCGTGTGCCTGAAGGTTCTGCCCGATCGCCCCGCGGATGTGAAATGGCTGACCGATGAAGAGAAGACGTGGCTGGCGACGAGCCTTGCGGCCGAGGCTGCGCGAAAGCCCGTTCAGGCGAAGAAGTACTTCTCGAAAGAGGCGTTCTTCAACTATCGTATGTGGATCCTGCTCGTGGTGTACTTCGCCGTCGAGCTTGGCGAATACGGGCTGGGCTTCTGGACGCCGCTCATCATCAACGGCTTGGGTAACCTGTCGGCGACGACGGTCGGCTGGCTTACTTCGGCGACGTACGTGCTCGGTGCGATCACCATGGTTTGGTGGAGCCATCGCTCCGATAGGCTGCGCGAGCGCAAATGGCATTGCGTCGTTCCGCTGGTGCTGTGCGCCATTGCGATGGCCACCATCGGCAACCTGACCGGGTCGTTCTTCTCCGTCGTCATGCTGGCGATCATCATCGCCTGCGTGTATGCCCTGTTCGGCCCGTTCTGGTCGTTGACCGACTACTATCTGACCGGTCCTGCAGCCGCAGTGGGCATCGCCATGGTGAATTCCTTCGGCAACCTTGCCGGCTTCGCGAGCCCGACGCTCATCGGCGTGATGCAGGAGCAGACCGGGCAGGAATTCGCCGGGTTTATCGTTATCGGCGTGAT
Source organism: Paratractidigestivibacter sp. (assembly GCA_963597295.1). Classification (GTDB taxonomy): domain Bacteria; phylum Actinomycetota; class Coriobacteriia; order Coriobacteriales; family Eggerthellaceae; genus Senegalimassilia. The sequence continues at coordinate 4,403 of CAVBPP010000158.1, forward strand.
CATGGTTGTCGCCGCTGTGTTGGTCATGGTTTTCGTGAAGAACGACGAGCTTCGTCAAATGGAAGACGAGGCTGCTCAGGCAGCTGCTGCAGAGGCTCCGGTTGAAGGATAGCGTGCAGGCTCGTTTAAGGTGCGCGCACCACTGTTAAGGTAAGGCGGGCAGGCTTTAAGGCTATGCGCCTTGAGGCCTGCCTGTGTTTGAAGGGGAGGCGTAATGCCCGTAAAGAAGAAGATAAGGAACAGGGATCAGGCGCAGGCTCACGGCGTCATCTCTTCGCGTCAGGCGGTGCTCGACGTTGCCGAGCAGACGCTTTCCAGGCTTGATTCCTACGAGCGGATTAAGTCGATCGCCCATATGGAAGGCGATGTGCTGTGCATCGGGTCTCGTCGTTGGGACCTGTCTCAAAAAAGGCATGTGTACTTGGTGGGCTCGGGCAAGGCTTGCAATCATATGGCGATGGCCATCGACGAGATTTTGGGCGACCACTTGACGCGAGGCATCGCCATCGTGAAGTCCAGCGAACCGACCGATGTTTTCCGTCATACGGAAGTTTACGTGGGCGGTCATCCGATTCCGAACGAGGTTGGCTATGAAGCCTCGCTTGAGTGCTTGAAGCTTGCCGATGCGGCCGGTCCCGACGATCTGTTCATCGGGGTTATCTCCGGAGGGTCGTCTGCGCTGATGAGCTGCCCGGTTGAGGGGATAACGCTGCAAGACGAGATGGACGCGACCGACGTCCTGCTCAAGTCGGGCGCGGGCATCTACGAGATCAATGCGGTGCGTCGCCATATCTCGCAGATGAACGGTGGCCGCTTGGCTCAGCGCATCCAGGCTTCCGGTGCCGAGTTCATTGGCTTCGGCATATCCGACGCGGTGGGAAATCCGCCGACAGGCGACATCGCCGTTCCCTACGAGCAGTACAATTCGACGCCCATCGGGCCTGATAAGACGACGCTTGACGATGCTCGTCGCGTGATCGCCGATTATGATCTGGCAGAGCGCCTGCCGAAGTCCGTTGTCGACTACATCATGAACGCCGGTCCCGACAAGGAGACCCCGAAAGCATTTCCAGATAATACGTATTTCCTGCTCAATACCGTTCCCGATTCGCCCCGTTATGCCCTTGAGGCCGCACGCGGCTTAGGGATCGATGCGTTCATCCTCTCCTCGTTTATCGAGGGGGAGGCGCGCGACGTGGGCACGATCATGGCTTCCGTTGCGCGGGAGATTCAGCGTTACGGCAATCCCATGCCCGCACCCTGCATGGTCATTTCGGCCGGCGAGGCCACGACGTTGATCACCGATAACGATTCCATTTGCGGTCATGGCGGCTGTGGCCAGGAGATGTGCGCTTCGTTCGCTATCGCGGCCGAAAAGGCGCCGGGCGCGTGCCTCCTGTCAATCGACTCCGAGGGGACCGACGGGACGACCAACGTGGCCGGTGGCATCTGCGATAGCGAAAGCGCCGCGGCGGCTCGGGCGGCTGACGTTGATTTGCATGCGGCTCTGCGCGGGCATGCCTGCTTCGAGGCGCTCGATGCGATCGGGGACGTGGTTCGCACGGGTAACACCGGGACGAATCTCTGCGATTTGAACTTGATGTACGTGCCGGCAATCGGTGAGAATATCTCGTAAGAGCTTAACGGGAATTCCCGTTCGCGAATTGAAAGGAAACGATTCATGAAGATAGCGAAGGTGCACGCGCGCCAAATCATCGATTGCAAGTGTCGTCCGCTAGTGGAGGTGGAGGTCACCTGCGAAAACGGCATCGTGACGCGCGGTGCTGCTCCGACCGGTCAATCGGTCGGGATCCATGAGGCCGTGGTGCTGCGCGACGGCGATCCGAACGATTACGAGGGCCTTTCGGTTCATAAGGCGGTTGCAAACGTCATCGATGTCATCGCGCCCGCCATCACGGGCATGGATGTGGAGGACTTCCAAGCTGTCGATCGCGCCATGATCGAGTTGGATGGGACGCCGGATAAAAGCGTCCTTGGCGGAAACGCCATCTATTCGACGTCCATCGCGGTTGCCCGCGCTGCGGCGGCATGCGCCGGCATGCCCCTGTATCAGCTCATCGCCGGTAAGCCGCTGTCCACCGTGCCGGTTCCGACGTTCAACATGGTCAACGGCGGCGTCTACGACGGTTTCACCCAATCGTTCAACGAGTTCATCGTCGTGCCCATCGGCGCGCGCGATATCCAAGAGGCCGTTGCATTGGGCGTGAAACTGTTCAATCACCTGGAGGGAACCATCGCGCGGTACACCGGCAAGCCCGCCGGTGTGGCGAAATCGTACGGTTACCAGGCGTTCAGCGCTGACCCGGCCGAGGTTTTGGGCGTGATGCGCCAGGGCATGGAGGAGATCGGCGCGGCTGACAAGTTCTGCTTCGCGCTCGATTGCGCATCGTCTGAGATGTACGATCGCGAAACGGCGACGTATCTGCTCAAGGGGAATCGCGTGAGCGCCAGCGAATTGGTTGACTATACCGCAAAGCTTGCGCGCGATTTCGATTTCCTGTTCATCGAGGACTTGCTCGATGAAGACGATTGGGATGGGTTCGTCGAGGCGAAACGCAAGATCACCACTACCAATATCCTTGGCGACGACTTGATCGTCACGAACCGTGAGCGCCTTGAGCGCGCGGTCGCCCTTGATGCCGTTGACGGGTTTATTTTGAAGCCGAACCAGGTGGGCACGTTGACCGAAGCGTTCGAAACCTACGAGT
>CAVBPP010000159.1:0-7090 GCA_963597295.1 Paratractidigestivibacter sp.
TTGTAGGTGCCGGGGATGCGCGAAACGCGCGAGATGTCGCCGGTGGCGCGATCGACCGAAATGCCATCAACGCTTGCAAGCAGATTTTCCAGCACGTCAGCCATCTTGCGCTGCACGCCCTCGAAAAACGAAACGCTCTTGCTGTTGGCCTGGCCGTTGAAGAACGTGGGCACCGAGCGGTGAAGCACGTAGAACAGCTGCACGCCGCGGCCCGAATCAACGATCATGGTGGGGCGGGGAAGCGAGCCTTCGTTCACGGCATCGTGCAGCACGGCGATGGTCCGCTCGACCACGGTGCGCGTTTCGACGGCCCCGCGATTATGGCAATCCAAATCGAAGAAAAGCGCGTTCAGCTGCCGCGCGGATTCGGCGCGGCGGTTCGGCGCGAAAAAACCGTTGTGGGTCATGTAGTAGCTGGCCCCCGGCGCAAAGCCGAGCACCGGAAGGTTCCCCTTCCTGACCGCCACATCTTCCCAGGTGCCGCCTGCGTTCGACGACACGATGTAATAGCTGTTGCGGTCATCATGCGTTATGAGCCGACGAAACGTCTCCCACTCGCTTTCGCGTGCGCGAACCGCCGCCGCCCCTGTCTCGAACTGAGGCATAATGCACCAATCTGCAACCAGCCAATGGTTGCAAAACGTCGTAGCTATTCGGTTTTCGACAAGGGGAAATAAGAGTGCAGAAACCAAGATGCCTTGCCGGCACCTGGCTTAAGTGGTAAAATAGCGACTTGTGAGTGAGTGGTCGATACTTGATCACTTAACCTGCCCCTCAGTTGGCGCTGGGGGGTTTCTTTTTTTCTCTTGTCGACGGGCGCAGTGCCCGAACAGGGTCATACTATAACAAGAAACACCCAACTGTCCACCCTTATTTGTTATGAAATTCAAGGGCGAGTGAGAATCTTGGTGTGCTTTTGCGGGTCTTCAATGCCGCGCTTTTGTGTGATTGGTTGCAGAAATGGGCAGGTGAACTGGGTGTTCTGGTTGCCAACAAAGGCAGTCGCCACCGCCGGCGCGCAGATTGGCCTCCAGCTACACTTTCTGCATAACCTGCATGAGGTCAATGCGGTTTCCGGGCGAAGCAATTCATAACAAAATTCGCAATCTCAAGGGCAATCACGCAGATGAGCCCCCCGTTGTTCGAAAAAATGTTTCGAGTCCGCTTCGCGAGCACCTTAACGAGTAAACTAAAACCTATTAATGCAGCGAACCGAAACCATCGCGTTCGCTACGTCATCGAATCTTGCACTTGCTGAATTCTTAAGCATGGAGGGATGAGCATGGGGAAAGCGGCAAGCAGGGAAGCAAGCGGAAAAAGCAAACGCAGCTTCGAATGCAACAAACGCGAGTTCGCAGAGGAATCGCCAATTGACCAGGCGTTTTCGGACGGGTTGCAGCAGTGCCAGTATGCGCTTATGGCCAACCCTCGCATGTCGCGCCGAGCCTTCTTCGGCGGTGCGGCGGTTGTCGGGGCGCTCGCCTTCTTGGGCAGCGTGCGAACGTCGGGCGGGCTGATCGTCAACGCATACGCGGATGAAAACGGTTCGGTTTCCTTCTCGGTTTATGTGTTGAGCCGCGAGGAAATACCCGTCATGGCGCTTTCCGACACCTATTCCCCCAAACAGCCAGCTCAGGGCGTTGAGGTTACCATCAGATCGCTCTATAACGGCAAGACGGTGACGGTCACGACGGACAAGGACGGCTTCGCGGCGGCGAACGTGCGCGCGCTTTCCTTCGAATGCGACGACGACAATGCCGCAACGTATACCTTTTACGGATGCGTCGAGGCGGCGGGCAAGAGCATGCACTACGTTTGCTACCCGAGCGAGTTTATCCAAGCCGGCGTTTCGTCCGGCGAAAGCGGCGTTCGTCCGAACGTTCTTCAGATCCCGGTCGAATACGACACTTATGTTCAAGACCACCGTGTCGTGGATTCGTATCTGGGCGCCGTCACGATTGACGACATCGATGTCCTTCACAGCAGCGATCCGTTTTACGTGGGCGATACCGGCGACGCCGACCACAAGATTTACGTTGAGGTCAGAAGCAACTTCGATCACCTTTTCCCGGCAACGGAGGTTGCCTTGTATCTTGATGGCGTCGAGATAGAGCGAAAGGCGGCCGAGCGTTCGTGGACCACCGAACGTACCGTTTGGGGAAAATACACGATGGCCGCTACGTTCACGGGCAATTATCTGAAAACTATCAAGCCTGGTCAAAAGCTGAAAGTTTGGTTTTCCGTCGAAGAGGACCGTCCGAAATCGGTCGTGCTGCCCGTGGAATTCGAACAAGCGCAGTTCGTGACCGACGGCGGCTACGATAGCTTCGCGCTGACTTTGGGCAAAGACCCTGACGGAAATAAGGAAAAGCGAGATTTAACGCCCGCTATCCCCATCTTGATCAGGAAATACGACTCGTTCTACACCTCGATTCCCGGGTTCCCCATTCAGTTCTTCGCCGACCCCGCCGGTAACTTCGGCATCGTGGTGAAGATAGCTGGCCTTTCGATCTACAAACGCGTTGACGGCGAGACGATCAACCCCAGCCAGCGCTTCTGGTTCATCAACGGGAAAACGTTGAGGGCAAGCAAGGAAGCATGGAAAAACGACGTTCACGACTACTGCATGTCGCGCTATCGGGCCGCCAAGAACAGGGGCGCGCAGAGCGATTACGGCATAGGCATCGCGGGCCTTTCGAGGTCGCTCGACGTCAAGTTCGAGTTCCTGCTCAAGGCGTTCGGGTCCATCCAAAAATATGAGGGCGAGGAAAAACGCTACTACTCAGCCGATGCGGGCGCTTACGCCACTTTAGGCTTGCAGGCGGAAGTCGGTAGCCAGTTCTCCATCATCGGCATCCCGTTCTACATCGCGCTCGATTTCTCGGCGAGCGTAACGGCGTCGGTCGCTCTGGGAATAAAGTTCGAAAGCGGGCTCCAGAATTTCAAGTGGGATACCGAATCGGGCAAATTCGGCCCCAAAATCGCGGTCGTTTTTCTTGTTCAGGCCGGCCTTTCCTTGGCCGTTGGCATCATGGGCTTGTTCGCCGCCGGCTTAAGGGGCCACGCCGATTTCAAATGCGAACTCATTTTCGAGAGAAAAGATAATAAGCCGTACCCCCGTTGCCTGCTGAACGCCAGCATGGGTCTTGAGGTTTTCGTCCAGATACTGTTCTTCAGGAAGTCGTTCCAGGTCGTTAAGCCTTGGGAGTTCTTGAACAGCGATAACTGGAATGAGAACAACGCGCTGCAAGAGGTGGCGAACCCTTGGCAGCTGGTTTCGTCGGACGAAATTGGCGCCGAGGATATGTTCACGCAGGAAGACCTTGGCGCCGTGTCGGAATACGAGGCGACGCTGAACGCATCGGATGAGGCGTCGTTGCTGACGTTGGGCGCGGAAGCTTCCGACGGTCTGTGCGTGGGATCCCCCTATACCTATACGAGCACGCGAGACGGCCATGATGCGATGGAGCGCACCGCGAAGCCGGGTATTGCGAATCCGTATGCCTCGCTGTCGGGCTATCAGCCGGCGAATGATTACAGCGCCGACCTGCTGCAAGCGGCCAGCGAGCCGTACAACCCGAGGCTCGGCTTGGTTCCGTCCGAACAGAGAAAGCTTCTTGGCGACGTGTTCAGCAACACCCGCCTGCGCACCTTCGTGGGAAACACCGCATTCAACGAAGAGCCCGAGCAGAACACCATCATGGCCCGCTTGGTCTCGGCGTATGTTCCGGCTTCAGATGCCTCCGGTACGGGGCGGCAATGCACGCGCGTTGCCCTGCGCAAATGGAATGCGCTCACCTTGAAGTTCGACGCCGAGGTGGTTATCGATTTCTCCGTCGACGGCGTTGCCGGGTATGAGCGCATGGACGTTGACTTCTCGCTTGATTACGTCGTGCGCAACAGCAACCTTTACATCGCTCTGGGCGTGACGAGCGTTCGTCTTCCCGTCGGCGAAACGTGTGACTACAACGATGCCGAAAACAGGCAGTTCGTTACGTTTGCGATGTACAACGCAACGGCCGGGGTGATTGAGTGGTCAACGTCCAAGTACGCGTTTATGAGGGACTTCAGCACGGCGACGTTCCACCCGAGCGTTCATTTCCAGGGCGCGGAAGGCGACCCTGACAATATGCGGGCCTGCTTCTACTACTACCATAAGCACTTCAAGGACATGACCAGGGAAGATTTGACGGGAATTTACCTGACATCGTTCAAACTTGACGGCACATGCTTGCGCGAAGACAGTCGGGTGTTCGACGGCAGCAACGGGTCGCGGACGTTCGTTTCCGCTGAGGCGCTCGTGAAGGGCTTCTTCGAGGTTTCGACCGCTCAGAACACGTCGCCCGATTCCCTTTACGAAACGCATACGGTGATTGCCTGGCAGGGCTCCGACGGCGTGGCGCTAAGCTCGGGCGACTCGGGGCAGGCCTCAGACGACGAAGCTTCGGCGAGCCTGAAGGTGCTGTTCGGCTTGATATACGAAAACGGCACCTCCGTTCAGCTGGGATACAAACAGGCGATGGAGGGTATCGCCAGTTTCGCGCGGCGCGGCAACCACATGACGGACGACATGTTCGTTTTCACGAAGCATACGGATAGGCCCGCGGAGAAGAGGAACCATGTCATTCGGTTCGAAAACTCGGGCAGCACCATGAGCGAGAAGGAAACCGATTGCTTCTCCATCGACCCGGCCTGCATTTCCTCTTCGAACGGCAGGAGGCTCTACACCGTTCGCGTGAACGACGGGTCGAGCCCGGCGCTTTCCGATGAGGTCCTCAGCGTGATCGAAGAAGGCGGCAAGCTGTTCAGCACGAGCCATTACAACGAGGAAACCGGTGCCAATTTCGGCGGCTATTCGACGACGGATACGCAAGCTGAGCCGATTTACCAGCTGCTGGAGTCCCGTTGGATCGATTCGCTTAAGGCCTACCACGAGTTCTACCCGATCGCGCGGTTGAAATTCGCCCCCGACACCGTGAGCGTGCTCACCTGTTCCGGCGGCGAACGGGATTTCGTGATGACCAACGTCACCGACCTTGAGGCCGGCAAGTCCGACGTGTATCAGGTTTCGGTCCCCGACGTCATAGCCGTTCAGGTTGAAGGCGTGTCGTCGGAAATTCCCTATTCGGCCGAAGGCGACAAGGTACCCTTCGTGGTGACGCTGAGCAACATCGGCAATTGCCTCATCACCGGGTTCACGGTCGTCGTGACCGATTCGGCGGGTAACGAAGTGATGAATCTGGAATGCCCTGACCTGCGCGATTATCTGATGGAGTCGAAGGACAACTACCATACCGTCGTCGATTCGGACGGCAACCCGTCCTACAACGAGGATGGGACAATGAAGAAGGAGTTCGTGGAAGACGCTCGCGACACCTCGGGCGTTTTGTGGCCCGGCTTCACGCGAAATTATCGCTTCAACTTCAGGATGCCTGCGGGTTATGAGGGCCAAACCACGTTCAACGTTGACATTAAGGATGCGCGTTCGAATCCGTATGCGAACACGGCGAGCGCGGATGAGGTGTACGCGGCGGTGCAGGCTTCGTTGAGCGCTGCGGGCGACGCGGGCGCGGGCTCGGGTGCAGGCGACGGCGCGGCGACGCTGATGGCCGAGGCGGAACATCTGTCGTGGCTTGCGGTGGATGAGTTTGCGGAAAGCCTGTTCGGCGCCAACGTTCTGACGATCGAAGACCCGCGCACGTATCCCATCAGCATTGAGGCCACGGACGGCAAGCTTGCTTCGGGCGAGTTCACGGCGGTGCCGGCGACGTACGTAGTTGAGGATGACGGTTCGGGCGATGGCGGCTCGGGCGGCGGCGCGGGGGCTGCGGGCTTGGCGGCGAAGACGGCGCCTTCGACCGGCGATGGCGTTGCTGGCGCTGTGGTCGCAGCTGCCGGCGTCGCGGCGGCCGCGGCGGGGGTTGCGATTGCGGCCAAGACTCATGGGGTTGCCGACGAGGCGTGCGCCGAAGGGGAAGAGTAGTGGGCGGTCGTTAGGATGCCGGCCTGGATGCTTTCGGGCACTTGATTGGTTCTATGGAAGCGAGGTCGCAAGCGCATTTGCTTGCGACCCCGTATTTTGTCGGGGCGCTTACGGCGCGCTGGGTTTGCGTTGCGGGGCTTGCTGTCCTTTTGGGTTTTCGCTCGATATGGGCGAAGCAAGCTTGCATCTGTGGATGGGAGCCTATTGCGCTGGGCGTCCGGCGTCTGGAGTGCGGGTGCTCGATGGGCTTTCGCCAAGGAAAACCTGCGCTGTTAAGGCGAAATTCGGCACTTTCGCCCGGTGCGTGTGTGCGCTGGCGCGGGCTTGTCGTATTATTGCGCGCATAAGAAAAGCCGGCCGGCCCGCGAGCGCTTGCTTGCGCCGTCGCCGGCCGCCAGCGACAAGACGAGACGTTCCAGGGGGAAAGATGCCGGGCCCGCAGCGAAAGGTGAGCATTTACGATATAGAAACGCGCGCGACGGGCGAATCTCGCCCGGTCATCGGCGTTGTGCCCACGTACGACCCCAACGAGGGCATTCTGCGCATGAATAACCATTACGCGCAGGCCATCGTCGCGGCAGGTGGGGCGCCGGTGATCATCCCGTTCACGTCGGACGTGAGCGTGTACGAGTCGCTGCTGCCGCGCCTGGACGGCTTCGTGCTTTCCGGCGGGCAGGACATAAGCCCCGTGCGTTATGGCGGCGACATCACGTATGGCAAGCTGTCCGAGCTGACGCCCGAGCGCGAAGAGGTTGAGTATCTGCTGCTCAGCTACGCATATCAGTTCGATTTCCCGCTGCTTGGCATTTGCCGCGGCATGCAGATGGTGAACGTGTTCTTCGGCGGAACGCTGTATTTGGATATTGAAGAGCAGTTTGACGGCGTGGCGGCCATGGACGATCGTCCGCTGGCTGACCTGGGCGCATCGGCGCCGGTGGTGGCCGCGGCGGTGGCCGGAAGCGTGGCTGCGGGCGGCCCCGAGGTTGCGGGCGCGGCCGGCACCGTTGCAGCGATGCCGTGCGTGGCCGGCGCGGCTGCGGCGGTCGACGCGGGGCTGGGGGTTGCTGGCGGCGCTGCTGGCGCAGCGGGCGCTGGCGGGGCTGCTGG
>CAVBPP010000160.1:0-7044 GCA_963597295.1 Paratractidigestivibacter sp.
GTGTACAGCGCTCGCGGCGGCTTCGATGGCGCCATGGTGCTCGATGCCTTTGCGGGCTCGGGCGCCCTCGGCTTCGAGGCGCTCTCGCGCGGGGCGGCCCGCGCCGTCTTCTACGAGCGAGACCCGAAGGCGTTCAAAACGCTTTCCGCGAACGCACGCAAGCTTGGGCTTGAGTCCCGTCAGGCCACCTTGACGAAGGGCGACATCATGGCGCGACCTCCTGTGTTCTCGCGCCCTGCCTTCGACCTGGTATTTCTAGACCCGCCCTATGCATACGAGGCTGACGATGTGCTGGGAATGATTGCGGGGCTCGTAAGCCGCAACGTCGTCTCGCCCGAAGCGCTCATCGTGTACGAGCACGCCATAGAATCGAACGAGCAGGCTGCCGATGCGGCCGCCGCGCACGGATTCAGCCTTGCGCAACGCAAGAAGTACGGCGATACTGTCGTGGATACGCTCACGGTCGCCTAGCCGCGAGCACGCATTGCAAAACGGAGAAAAGGGAAGCTGAAACCCATGAAACGCGCACTGACGCCCGGAACGTTCGATCCGATCACCAGCGGGCATCTCGATATCATCACCCGCGCCTCGCAGCTCGTCGACGAGGTTGTGGTGGCCGTGGCCAAATCCAACAAGAAGAACCCGCTGTTCAGCCTTGAGGAGCGAGTCGAGCTCGTTCGCGAGGCAACGGCCGGTCTTCCCAACGTTCGCGTCGAGTCGTTCGAGGGGCTGCTCGTCGACTTCGCCCGCGAGATGGATGCCACCTTCGTCGTGAAGGGCCTGCGCGCCATCACCGACTTCGAATACGAATTCCAGATGACCGCGATGAACTACCAGCTCTCACCCGAACTTGAGACCCTGTTCATCATGTCCCCTCCGCAGTACATGTACCTGTCAAGCTCCATCGTCCGCGAGATTTCCGGGATGGACGGCGACGTGTCGCAGTTCGTGCCCGAGTGCGTCAACGCCGCGTTGAAGAAGAAGCTCGGCCACGCTTAATCGAGCGACTTGCTCTTCGACGGGTCGCCCTGCGTGTGTGCAAGCTTTGTGCGCCTGGCATCCTGCCAGCGCAAACGTGGTATCATTATTTGGTTGTATACGGCATTAGCGTTAGCTTGCCTAAAAATGTAGCTGAAACGTAGCAGTTTAGGTGGAAGGAATATCATGGACGAAACTGGAGTCTTGGGGCTTCTCGAAGAGCTCTCAATTCTGCTTGAAGACTCTAAGCCGGTTTTCGGCAAGGCGAACCTTCGCCAGGTCGACATCTCCGCTGCTTTTGAAATCATGGACGAGATTCGCGACACGTTCCCGAGTGAATTCTCGCAGTCGCGTCAGATCGTCCGCGAGCGCCAGAGCTTGCTTGACGATGCCGAGGAAGAGGCCGATCGCCTTATCGAGGATGCGCGCAACCAGGCCATCACCATCGCTTCCGAGCAGGAGATCGTGCGCATTTCCCAGCAGCAGGCCGATCAGCTGATCGCCGATGCTCGCGACTTGGAGCGCCAGACGCGCATGGGCGCCGAGGACTATGCCGACGAGGTGTTTGGCCACGTCGAGCAGAGCCTCGACACGCTCCTCACCTCGGTGCGCCGCTGCCGCGATCGTCTCAACGCGAATTCCACGGTGCGCTAGTGGATCCCGTTATCTTCGAGGTTCCCCAAGAGCTCTTCGTCGTTGCGGAGAGCTCTTCTTTTACGGGGGAATACAACCTCGCCGAGCTTGAGGCGGGCCCGGATACCTATCGCTTCGCCAAGCCCATCTCCTGGAACGTCACCATCACCAATACCGGCGACGCCCTTCTGGTGATGGGGAGCGCATGCGCTACCGCCACCACCGAATGCGCCCGTTGCGTCGAGGATTTCGACCTTGACCTGGAAGGCGAGATAGAGGGCTACTTCCTTCTGTCCGAGGAAAGCGTGCGTCCGGAGGACATGGACGATGATGAGTTCGAGGTGCTGCCGGCCGATCGCAAGCTTGACCTGGCCCCGCTTATCGAAGCCGCATTGCTGGTGGATATCCCGCTCGTGCCTCTTTGCGATGAGGATTGCAAGGGGCTTTGCGCTACCTGCGGCGCGAACCTGAACGAAGGCCCCTGCAAGTGCGAGGCCGCACCGGCCGACGACCTTCCACGCATGAGCGATGGCCGCGTGAGCCCTTTCGCCGCCCTGCGCGATTTAAATCTTGACGATTAGCGGGAATGTTCCACTTCCGAGCCGATAAATTCCCAGGTCGCCCTTTGAAGCGATGATTTTGTGAAAGGTCCGTGTCGAATATCGCGGAAGCAAAACCTTTTCTTGCAATCGCATTTCGGCTTTGGTAAAGTACTTCCTCGCGTATTTACCTAGTACTGACGAGCGCGTGGGCGCCCGGACATAATGCAAGGAGAAGATCATGGCAGTACCTAAACAGAAAATGGGCCGCGCCCGCACTCATTCCCGCCGCAGCGCTAACGACAAAATCGCTGCTCCCTCTCGTTCCGTTTGCCCGCAGTGCGGCGAAGCGAAGCTTCCGCATCGCGTGTGCCCGAACTGCGGTTTCTACAAGAACCGCGAGGTTATCGCGACTGAGTAACAGCTCTTTTGCAATTGCACTGATAAGCCTCTTAAGCTGGTACACTGGCTGAGAGGCTTTTTTATGCCCTGACGAAACGTTTAACGGAAGCGAGGATGCCATGGAAGGCAACGTGACCATAGCCGTCGATGCGATGGGCGGAGACCATGCGCCCGATGTGGTGCTAGAGGGCGTCGAGGCGGCGCTTGCCGCCGACGATGCGCTGACCGTTATCCTGTGCGGGCCTCAGTCGGTGGTCGAGTCATTCGCGGCAACCCATGAGCGCTGCCGGGCCCAGGTTACCACCGAGGTGATCGAAATGGCTGAGCATCCGGCGCAGGCCGTTCGCAAGAAGAAGGACTCCTCTATCGTGGTGGGGTGCCGTCTGGTGAAGGAAGGCCAGGCCGAAGGCTTTTTCTCGGCTGGATCGACCGGTGCGTGCCTTGCGGCGGCGACGCTTGTGATGGGGCGCATCAAGGGCATCGCGCGCCCGTGCCTGGCCACCATCATCCCAAGCCCAGTGCGGCCGATCATCTTGGCTGACGTGGGCGCCAACGCCGACTGCAAGCCCGAGTATCTGGTTCAGTTCGCCAACATGGCCAGTGTGTACGCTAATAAAATCCTGGGGTACGAGAACCCTCAGGCGGCGCTTCTGAACATCGGCGAGGAGGACACGAAGGGCAATCAATTCGCGCAGGATTGCAACAAGCTGATGCACAAGAAGGTGCCCAATTTCGCCGGCAATGCCGAGGGCCGCGACGTGCTTTCCGCCACCTACGAGGTTGTGGTGACCGACGGCTTCACCGGCAATGTGGCCCTGAAAACCATTGAGGGGACGTCGAAGATGCTGTTCGGGGCCATTAAGGACGCCATGATGTCGACGACCATATCCAAGCTTGGGGCGCTGGCTTGCAAGGGCAGCCTGAAGGAACTTAAGGGCCGCCTTTCCGCCGACACCTATGGCGGCGCGCCGCTGCTCGGCGTGAAGGGCGCCTGCATCGTCGGCCATGGTTCCTCCAATGCAGTTGCCGTCAAAAATGGCGTGCTCACCTCCGCCAAGGTCGTACGTCAACGGGTTTCTGAAATAATCGAGCAAACGGCTTCGGGCACCGATATGTCCGATACAATGAAAAGCTAGTGAAATGAAGGGACGCCGGGCGCGTTAGCCCGAGGCGTTGTGCATATCCCATCTGGGGGAATGGTAGTTTCGAGGGATATATGAAACTGACTGAGGAACAATCGCAGAAACTTGAGCGAGCCGAGGAGATTCTCGGCTACACGTTCGGCGACAAGCAATTGCTGCTTTCCGCCATCACGCACCCGTCGGCCACCGAGGGCCGCTCGGTGCGCTTCTCATACGAGCGCTTGGAATTCTTGGGCGACTCGGTGCTCGGCGCCGTCGTGGCGTCAATCGCGTTCGACCAGTTCCACGATTTGGACGAAGGGGGTCTCACGCGAATCAAGGTGGCGCTCGTTTCTGGCACGAGCTTGTCAGATGTTGCCTCCAACCTGGGATTTTCCGATGTCATCGTGTTCGGGTCTTCCGAGACGGGCACCGGCAAGCGCGGCCTGCATTCCGCGCTCGAGAACGTTTACGAGGCCATCGTCGCCGCGCTGTACCTTGACGGCGGCGTGGACACGGCGGCCGATTTCATCAAGCGCACGCTGATTCCTCGCATGTCGCTCGACCTTGCGCTCGAGCCCGAGAACCCCAAAAGCGCCCTGCAGGAGAAGCTGCAGGAGGACGGCATCACGCCAACCTACAAGCTGGTCGAGACGCAGGGCCCGCCGCATGACCGCACGTTCGTCGCGCAGGTGTTCGCCGGCTCGCAGGGGCTTGCGCGCGGCACCGGGCGTACGAAGAAGGAAGCCGAGAGCCAGGCCGCCAAGAGCACCTTGGCTCGTTTGGGCGAGTTTTTCGGTTTGGGCATCACCGACGAAGCCCGCGCCGAAAAGGCCGCCCAGGCAAAGGCCGCCAAGGCCGAGAAGGCCGCTGCGAAAGCCGCAGAGCGCGAGCGCAAGAAGCAGGACAAAGAGCGCGTTAAGCAGCTGAAGCAGGGTTAGAGCATGTATCTGAAATCGTTAACGCTCAAGGGCTTCAAATCCTTCGCGGACAAAAGCGTCCTTTCCATGGAGCCCGGCATAACCGCGGTGGTCGGGCCGAACGGTTCGGGCAAGTCGAACATCTCCGATTCCGTTCTTTGGGTTCTGGGCGAGCGTAACGCCAAGCACCTGCGCGGATCTTCGATGGAAGACGTTATCTTCGCCGGCTCATCTGCGCGCAAGGCCACGGGCTTGGCCGAGGTTGAGCTGGTGCTCGACAACTCCGATGGGAAGCTGCCGGTCGATTTCGATGAGGTGGCCATCACGCGTCGCATGTACCGTACGGGCGAGAGCGAATACCTGATCAACGGCACCGTCGCACGTCGTATGGACGTGCTTGACATTCTGCACGACACGGGCTTGGGCATGGGCACCCATTCGATCATTTCCCAGGGATCGCTCGATTCCATCTTGCAATCGAAGCCCGAGGACCGCCGTGCGCTCATCGAGGAAGCCGCCGGCGTGCTGAAGCACAAGCAGCGCAAGGCGAAGTCCGAGCGCAAGCTGGCGAACATGGACGCGACGCTCACGCGCGTGCGCGATGTGGTGGGCGAGGTTGAGCGTCAGCTGGGCCCGCTCGAGCGCAAAGCGAAGAAGGCACGGCAGTATCAGGAGCTTTCGGGCGAGCTGTCCGAGGTTTCCCTGGCGCTCGCCGTCGATGACTTGCGCCAGTTGCGCCGCAGCTGGGACGACGCTTGCAACCGAGAGCAGCTGCTCGTCGCCGATTTGCAGGTGAAACACCAGGCGATATCGGATGCCGAGGCCGAGGCCGAGGCGCTGCAGGATAAGATTCGCAAGCAGACCGAGCGATCCGGCGACCTGTCGAAGCTCTATCAGCGCGCCTCGAACGCCGTCGAGCGCTTCGACGGCGCGTCGCTTCTGCTGCATGAGAAACGCCGTGCGGCCCAAAGTTACGAGGCGGACGTCCGCGTCTCCCTGGAGTCGGGGCACGCCAAGCGCGCCGCGGCCGTCGACGAGCGTGCGGGCGCCGAGGCGACGCTTTCGGCCGTGAGCGGGGAGCTGTCACGGGCGCAGGCGAAGGTTGACGAGTTGGACGCGTCTCGCAAGAAGAATGCGGAAACGCGCCGCGAGATAGAAAACGAGCTGGATAAGCTCGAGCGCGAGAAGCGCACGGCCGAGAGGGAAGACGAGCAGGACCGTCGCAAGCTGACCGAGACGCGTGAGGTGCTTGCCAACGGTCTTGCTCATGTGAAGCTGGTCGAGGCGCGCGCGAAGGAGCTTGAGCTGGCCCTCGGACAGGCCGAGGAGCAAGCTCAGAAGCTGAGCGATGCGCGAAAGCTCGCCCAGGATGCGCTCGAGGCCGTGCAGGCCGAGGAGGGCACTGCCCGCACTGCCGTTGCCGCCGCCATCAAAACGCGCGATGAGGCGCGCGCGGCGGCCGAGACGGCGCGTCGCGATGTTACGGTGCTCGAAAGCCAGATAGTCGCGCTCGAAGAGGTTGAGCGCACGTCGGCAGCCGCAGGCCCCGCGCGCAATTGGGTGATTGACCAGGCTGAGCAGCGCAGCATCGCGCTTTCGCAGCTCTCGCACGCTGTTCGTGCTCCCGAAGGGTACGAAACGCTCGTTGAGCTGCTGCTCGCAAGCGATATATCCGCATTGATGGTGGGCACGGGCGAGGAAGCGCTTTCTCTTGTCGAGGCGCTCATAGCCTCCGGCGAGTCGGGCCAGGTGTCCCTGCTTCCCGCCGATGCTATGCGCGCGACCGATGACGCCCGAAAGGCGGCCTCTGAATGCGGCGGCAAAGCCTTGCTTGATTTGATTGAATATTCCGCCGATGACGCGGCTGCGGTCGAGGCCATGCTCGGCGACGTGGTCGTTTGCGATTCGCTTTCGGATGCCCGCGAGGCGCAGGCTTCGCAATCTGCGGGCGGCGTTCGCTTCGTCACCGCCGATGGGGCTATCGCGTGGCCTTCCGGCAAGGTTTCCGTCGGCGCTGCCGAGGACGCCTCGGCCGGCGCGCTTTCCCGAGCCCGCAAGCTCGATGAATCTCGCGCAGCTCTCGTTTCCGCGCGTGAAGCCCATGAGCAATCGAAGAAGGCGGAGGAGGCCGCAGAGGCCGCCCTTCGCGAGCATCAGGCTGAGAGCCTGCGCCTATCCCAGAAACTCGCCGAGCAGCGCGGCGTCACGCAGGCCGCGCAGTCTGAAGCCCTGCGAGCGACGAATGCGCTCGAGTCGGCGCGCCGCGATTTTGCCGATGTGCAGAAGCAACGCGAGCAAGCTCAGCAGACCGTCGCCGAGGCGCGTCCGACCGTTGAGGCGTTGGAGAAGAAGCTGGCAGCGGCAACCGAGGCCGCAAGTGCCCGCACCTCTCGCATCGACGAGCTGAACGACCAGGTCGTGCCCTTGCGCAAAGAGGCGGCGCATCTGCGC
>CAVBPP010000161.1:0-6884 GCA_963597295.1 Paratractidigestivibacter sp.
CGAGCGTCCGGGGCCTTTCTGCGTCTTGGGGGCGGAGCGCGTTGGGGTCTTTCTGCGTCCCGGGGGGGCGGTTTCGAATGGTGCGAGCCTTGTTGCATTTGGAGTGAATCGGCTTGTTTTGACTGACTGTTGAGTTTCTCGTTGGTTGAATTCGGATGATTGTCGTACCCGTTCGATTCTTCGTTTTGGGGATATTGGGCTTAATTTACTAGCTTCAATCTAGTTAATTTGCAATTCTGTAACTTGAATTGTAATTATTAGTTGGTTCAATTGAATTTTAGTGGTACGGTTTAGCCGCTGCGACATCGGGGGATTAAGTTGCAGGGATTATTAGGGAATTTGGGACATTGTTAGGGAAATCATTATGGCTAGTCTCGATCAACTTGAGCGCTTTGTGCTGTCCGTCCGACTCGATTCGTTTAAGGCTGCTGCTGAGCGGCTGTATGTGTCTCCTCAGACGGTTTCTAAATCGGTTCATGATTTGGAGCGGGAGTGGAAGACCTTTCTTTTCGAGCCGACGCCCCGTTCTTTAAACCTTACTTCCGTTGGTTCCGCGGTATATAGATATGCGGCTGATATTCTAGAAAACTTTGACGAGATCGATCGAATTGTTGCTGAGGGGGATTCTCCAAAGGTTTCGGCTGGATCGATTCGCGTTGCGGCTTGTTCTTCTCCGTTTCGGGGGAGCGTGTTTAAAGCTCAGGATTTTGAGCCTTTCAAGAGGCAGTATCCTCGGGTTTCGTTAGAGGTTTCGTATCATCCGGCTCCTTCCTGCTTGGACATGCTTCAATCGGGCTTGGTTGATGCCGCTATTGTCGTTGGCAAGCCGGATTCCGTCGATTTCTGCTGCTCTAAGATTCGTTCTTGTTTGGTCCATTTGATGGTGGCTCGCAAGCATCCGCTTGCTCATTTTGAGCGGGTATCGCTTTTGGATTTGAATGATACCGTCGTTGCATTGCCTTATGACATCGGGTATTGCTATCGAATGCTTGTCGAAAAGGCTGCTGCTTCCGGGGCATCCTTACGATTTGAATCGCTTGAAATGGAGAAAGATTCTCACGATGATTTCATTCAAGATAGGGATGGCGGAATTTTCGTTTTCCCAGATGAGGAGTTAGCAAGGTCATATCCTCGGGCTAAAATCGTCCAATTCAACTCCACCGATCAGGTGGTGGCGCCATTTTATTTTGTTTGGCGGGCTGGGGATGAGTCTTCTTTGCTTGCATTGCTGTTGCGGTATTTGCAGTTGCGAAGCTAACGCCGTGCGATAACGAAGTTGTATTTCGCCGGAATCAGATTTCCAGCAATTTGTGCTTGATGGCGTAGTTGACGGCGTCGGCTCGGGTTTTCAAGCCGAGCTTCTTGTAAATCTTGCTGCGATGTGCTTCGACCGTTTTTACCGACAGGAACATGCGCTCGGCGATTTCTTTGTTGGTGAAGCCGTGGGCTATGAGCTGGAGCGTTTCGAGTTCACGGGCGTTGAGCTGCTGGAACGAGGGCGAATGGGAATCGGAATCTCCAATGTGCTTTGCCAGCAGTTCCGTCATCGATGGATGAATGTAGGTGCCGCCGTTCGCTACCTCATGCACTGCTTGTCTGAGCTGTTCGGGGGTGGAGTTCTTCAGCACGTAGCCGGCTGCTCCTCCGCGCAGGGTGTAGAGCAGGTATTCGGGTTCGGCGAACATCGTGAGAATGATGACGTTGGTGTCGGGGAAATCTTTGGTAATCTTTTTGCAGGCAACGAGTCCGCTTTGGCCAGGTGGCATTGAAATATCTAGCAACAAGATGCTTGGCTTGTGTTTTGCGACCAAGGAATATGCTTGCGAGCCATCGGCGGCTTCGTCGATGACTTTGATTTCAGGGTCAGCCTCTAGCAGGAGCTTGATGCCGGTGCGGACGACATCGTGGTCGTCGGCGAGAATGACGTCTATCATGCCTGGCCTTCCTTCGCATCCTTCCCATTGCCGTACATTGGCGTGACTAATGTGACGGTGGTGCCTGTGGGTCCTGATTCGATTGTAAGCGTTGCGCCGACTTGAGCTGCGCGTTCCTGCATGCCGAGCAGGCCGCAGCCAGATCCTTTGATGGGCGGATGGTCGACGTCGAAGCCGCATCCGGTGTCGGAGACGGTGGCGTGGAGCCAATCTGCCGCATGCTCGATGGTGACGGTGATCTTGTCGGAGCCCGAGTATTTGCAGGCGTTGGTCATGGCTTCTTGGCAAATTCGGTACGCCTGGGTTTCGAGCGCGTGGTCGAAACGGCCCGGCTCTAGATCGCCTTCGAATGCGATGGCGGATCCGTAGGTTTTTTCAAGCAGCAGGGCTTGGCTGCGAAGCGCCGGGACGAAGCCCAAATGGTCGAGGGCGCTTGGCCTGAGCAGGACCGAAATATTGTGCAGCTCGTCGAGGACGCCGTTAATACCGTCGCGCGCCTCTTCGAGGATAGGCTGACCGTCCGCTGATACGTGGTCGGCTAGGCGCTGTAGGCTGAAGGTGACGGTGAGCAGCTCCTGCGCGACGCCGTCGTGCAGTTCACGCGAGATTCTGCGGCGTTCGTCTTCTTGGGCAGCGATTATGCGGGATAGGTCGTTGCGCACGAAGTGCGGTTCGAAAGCGTTTGCGTCGCCCTCGGTTTCCTTGTTGGGGCTTTCATCATTGTCCGCCCCAGATGCTTCGAGCGCCATGAAGCCTTCCGTAATGACCGAAAGACCGCAGAAGCCGCTGGCGAATTCTTGGTTGATCAGGCGTTGGAACGTTTTGGCGTTAGCAGGCTTGCTGTCGCGGAAGGCGCAGAGAACGACCGCTATGACATGCTGACCATTGCTGAGCGGCAGAGCGCAGAAGCTGCGCAGGTCTTCGGCGAAAACGATGGGGTACGACGAGTATTCGCGCGGGTCAAGCTCGGAATCGATGTCGGTGAACATCATCGGCTTGCCGGCCTTGAGGACGATGCCTCCGATACCGTGCCCGGGGGCGAGCGCGATTCGACGATGGCGCTCGCTCGTTTGGCCGGCGCTGTAGATCCATTTCAGGGGTGCGCCGACGAAAGCGGTTAGGCCCAGCGAGGTGAAGTCGAAGCCATATTGGTCGTGCAGCCTTTCGACGGCGCGCATCATGTCGACGTTGTTTCCGCCCAGGCTTTCCTCGTCGAAATTGGAAGCGGTCATGCGACCTCCTTTCCCCGTTTCGCACAGTATAGGTTGTTCGGGTGCATCTTGCCGTCTGGAATTCCCGTAGCGTAGATTTTGGTTGATGCAGCACGAAAGTTTCACCTGGTAATCGGCTTGTCAAGTGAGATAGGGTTTTCCCCGCGAGTTTGGCGGCAAACACCCGCATCTGTGGGAGTACACCAGATGGTGTATGTCGCACGCGCGTAAAGTTGGCAGCGGAGAGGACGCGGAAAGAAGGGAGGAAACCGTAAATGACGAAAGCGAAAAAGACGAAAAGAATCGCTTGGGTGTCTGTGCTGTGCGCTTTTGGCCTGGCATTCGGCCTGACGGCGTGCGCTCAAAACGCCAACAAGGTTGGCAACGCCGACGACAAGGCCACGACCAAGCCCGTCGCTCAGAAGGTTGAGCAGACGCCTGAAACCGATTCGTACGGCGTCGTCGACGCGGATTCGTGGGCGCAGTATTACCCGAACCAGTACAAAACCTACGAGCAGAACAGCACGAACAACAGCGAGGGCAAGACCGACTACCTGAAGCTGTATCCGGCGCTGAACACCATGTACAAGGGGTACGCGTTCGCGCTTGGCTATGATGAGGCTCAGGGCCATACGCAGTCGCTCGACACCGTGAAGGAAACGCCGCGAACCCAGAAGAAGGAGCAGCTTGCGAACTGCATCACGTGCAAGACGCCCCAGTTCACCGCGACGGTAAATTCTGGAAACACCGAGATCAACAAGCAGAAGTTCAACGATACGATCGGTCAGTACACCGAGAACATCAGCTGCTACAACTGCCATGAGAACGACCCGACTCAGCTGGTCGTGACCAACAAATTCTTCATCACGTCGCTGGGCGATGACGCCACGAACTACAAGAAGGCGCCGCTTGAGTCCCAGACGTGCGGTCAATGCCACAACGAGTACTACTTCGATTCCACCACCAAGGAAGCGAAGAACCCCTACACCGGCACCGATCAGATGACGCCCGATGCCATTTTGGCCTATTACGACAACATGAACTTCAAAGATTGGGAGCAGAGCGACACGCTGGCCCCCATGATCAAGGTTCAGCATCCGGAGTTCGAGACCGTGTACGGCGGCAACTCGACCACCATGGCTCGCATCGGCTACACCTGCTCCGATTGCCACATGGGCACTCAGACCGCCGAGGATGGCACCACGTACACCTCGCACAACTGGACGAGCCCGCTTGAGAATGAAGAGTTGTTGAAGAAGGATTGCAACAACTGCCACGCTGATCTGAAGAGCGAGGTGGCGGCGACGCAGGCCAAGGAAGAGCAGCGCGTGACTTCGATCAGCGAGAAGATTGAGACCCTGACGAAGAAGATCGCCGAGCAGTACGCCGACGAGATTGCTTCCATCAAGGCGGCTCGCGCCGATGGCGGTACGCAGGAGGCCTCCGACAACCTGAAGGCCCTGTGGAAGCTGCAGCGCAATTCCCAGTTCTACTGGGACTTCGTGATGGTCGAGAACAGCGAGGGTGCTCATAACCCCAGCTTGACCTTTGAAACCCTGGACAAGGCCGAAGCGGCGGTCGACCAGGGATTGGCAATGCTTGCTTAAAAGAATTGCAGGCCCGATTGAGCGTTCCTCTCCGAACGCCTGCCTGCGAGCGGCTGCGGCAAAAGGGTGTCGCAGCCGCGAAACTGCAGACGTACCGCAGTAATTGCAGGACCTGTTAATTCCGAAAGGGGGTTTAACGCATGAGCACGCAAGATGAGGTGCGCGCCGAGGAAGTGACGGAGGCCGCGGCCGAGGCGAAGGCCGAAGGCGATGGCAAGACGTCGGGCGGCAAGCCGGCTCCGCGCAAGCGCAGCAAGCGGCTGCCTATCGTCATCGGCGTCATCGTGGTGGTGATCGCCTGCGCCGGCGCGGGCTTTTGGGTGTGGCATGAGCAGCCGAGCTTCTGCAACGCCGTGTGCCACACGCCGATGGACGCCGTCGTGACCGCCTACGACCAGCAGCCCAACCAGCAGGGCGTGGACAAATGGGGCAACACCGTTTCGAATACGTCGGCCATGCTGGCCGTTTCGCACAAGGTGTCGAAGGACGAAGGCGGTGCGGGCGCGAACTGCCTGAGCTGCCACACGCCGACCATTCCGCAGCAGCTGACCGAGGTGACTGAGTGGGCAAGCGGAAATATGCCGCTGTTCTCGAACAGCACCTATGGCACCGTTTTGGGCGAGCGCAACACCAAACAGCTTGGCGAATGGCTCAACCAGTCTGGCGATTCGTTCTGCCTGAACGAGAGCTGCCACAACATGACGCGTCAGGATTTGGTGAAGGCCACGGCCAAGTACGGCGAGCGCAACCCGCATATGGCCATGCACAACCAGCAGCGCGATTGCAGCGAATGCCACAAGGCTCACCGCGCAAGCGTGAACGCATGCTCGCAGTGCCACGACGATGCGCCTATCCCGTCAGGATGGTTGACCTACGACCAGGCGCAGGAAGTCGCGAAGAGCGAGTAACCTGCAAGTTCGGGGCCATTTGGGCTTCGGGAAGGGCCGCCTGAGTGCGGCCCTTCTGTTTTTGGTGGGCGGTGCGGGTTCAGGCGCGTGGGTGTGGAGGCCGGCGGTCGCTGGGTGTGGGCGTGCAGGCGCGAAGTTGGAGGCTGCTAGGTTGCCCGCGCGGATGCGAAGTTGGAGGCTGTCGGGACGTTTGCGCGTCAGGCCGTCCCAACTGCGACCACGCCCTATGGTGCAGGTGTGAATGGGCTGGAAATTACACCAACTGGGTGATGCAGGCGGCCTTATTTTTCGCTATTGTGTACGCTTGGAAATCAAGGAGAAGGGAACACTCGACCCATGAACACCAAAACGAAGCGCCGCATGATCGCCGTCACCGGCATCATCGTCATCGTGCTGATAGTCATTCTGGCCGTGGTCGGCAGTGCCGGAGCTGCTCGGGCAGCCAGCATCTCCGACGCCGTCGCCGGCACCTACGGCGACCAGAAGATTCAGGTCACGGGCAATGTGGTGGACAATTCGTATTCCACCGAGGGCAATGTGCTCACTTTCTCCATTTACGACAAGGACGGCGATAGCGCCCAGCAGCTGAAGGTTCGCTATGAGGGCGGCGTGTCGGCCACGTTCGGCAACGATGTGACCGCCATCTGCACGGGCAAAATCGGGTCCGACGGCGTGCTGCGCGCGTCCGAGCTGGTGACGAAGTGCCCGTCGAAGTACGAGAACGGCACCGACGCGCTGACCGTGGCGTTGCTGCAAGGCTACGGCGAGCAGGTGTACGACAAGACGGTGAAGGTGTCGGCGAAGGTGAAGGCCGGCACGCTCAACTCCGCCGGCAGCGCCGAGCGCTTCGTTTTGGAAGACGCTGATTCGGGCAAGAGCCAGCCCGTGAAGTTCGATGGCGCGCTGTCCGACGGCATTTCCGAGGGAAGCACCGTCGTGGTGACGGGCTCGCTTGCCTCCGATGGCTCGTTCACGGCAACTGACGTGGCGCTTGAAGGCTAAACGATAAGGAAAAACGTACATGTTGGGCGCGGTTCGCTCAATGGCGGCGCGCCCGACTCGAATGCGGTTGAAAGGTAATTCGCAATGTCGACAATTGGTTTGATGGGTTTGCTCATAGCGTTCGCGGGCGTGGGCGTGTCCGTGATCTGCCTGGCCGCAGGCGGCATTCTGGGCCGCAGGCACTCCACTTCCACGGCCGAGACGCTTACGTGGGGCGGGCAC
>CAVBPP010000162.1:0-6843 GCA_963597295.1 Paratractidigestivibacter sp.
ATTCCTTCCAGAACTGCGTGCCGATGATGCGGCGCTTTTCCTCGGGCTCCGTCACGCCGTCGAGCAGCTGCGCGTAGCGCTCCTCGGCATGCACGTGGATGAAGTCCACGTCGAACTGCTTGGTGAACACTTCCTCAACCTGCTCGGGCTCGCCCTTACGCAGCAGGCCGTGGTTGATGAACACGCAGGTCATCTGCTTGCCCACAGCACGTGCGCCAAGCGCGGCCACCACCGACGAATCCACGCCGCCGGAAAGCGCCAGAATCACGCGGTCTTCGCCAACCTTCTCGCGGAAGTCGGCCGTCATGGTCTCCACCAGGTTGTCCATGGTCCAGTTGCGCTCAAGCCCGCAGATGTTGAACAGGAAGTTCTTCAGCATCTGCTGGCCATATTCGGAATGCTTCACCTCGGGGTGGAACTGCGTCGTGTAGATGCGGCGCTCGGCGTTCTCCAGCGCGGCGATGGGGCATACGTCGGTTGAGGCCACAACCTTGAAACCCTCGGGCACCTCGCACACGGCGTCGAAGTGGCTCATCCACACGGTCTGCGTGGCCGGCGTGCCATCGAACAGCGCGCCGCCTTCCACATGCAGCTCGGCCGGGCCGTATTCGCCCACCTCGGGGTGGTGCACCGCGCCGCCGAGCGTCACCGACGTGATCTGATGACCGTAGCAAAAGCCCAAAATGGGCAGGCCAAGCTCGTAAATGGCCGGGTCGACGCGCGGGGCATCCTCGGCGTTCACGCTGGCCGGGCCGCCAGACAGAATCAGCGCGGAAGGCGCCATCTCGCGCACTTCCTCGGCCGTGATGTCGCACGGCACGATCTCGGAATACACGTTCAAGTCGCGCACGCGGCGGGCGATCAGCTGCCCGTACTGCGCGCCGAAGTCGAACACGAGAACTTTCTGATTGCTAGAAGTTGCGCTTGCCACGGCCAATTCCCTTCGTCGTCGATTGCCTCCGGCTGCATTTTCGCCGGTGAATTTGCGTATCGGTCATTCTACACGATACAATGCCGCAGTTAAAATGCCCGCAATCCAAGGAACAACTAGAAACCTCATACCCATGCAACAAGCGAAACTCAAACCGATTCTGTTCAGCATCATCAAGCATTCGACCCCTGATCAGCTGCGCGCTCAGCTGCCGAAGGACATCATCTCCGGCATCGTCGTCGCCGTGGTGGCGCTGCCGCTTTCCATCGCGCTGGCCATCGCCTCGGGCGTCGGCCCGGAAGCTGGCCTGTACACCGCCATCGTCGCGGGCTTCCTCATCGCGTTCCTCGGCGGATCACGTGTGCAGATTTCCGGGCCCACGGCGGCGTTCGCCACCATCGTGGCGGGCATCGTGGCAACAGACGGGCTTAGCGGCTTGGTGGCGGCCACGCTCATCGCCGGCGTGCTTTTGGTGCTGATGGGCCTGTTCAGGCTGGGCGCCATCATCCGCTTCGTGCCCTACACCATCACCACCGGCTTCACGGCCGGCATCGCCGTCACCATCGTCATCGGTCAGCTGAAGGACTTCCTGGGGCTCACCTACCCGGCGGGCACCCAAACGGTCGAGACGGTGGACAAGGTGGCGGCGCTCGCGGCGAACTTCGGCACCTTCAACTGGCAGGCGCTGCTGGTGGGCGCGGTGTGCCTGGCGGTGCTGTTCGGCTGGCCGCGCTTCGCCACCGCCCCTGGTTTCTTGAAGCTGCTGGCGAAAATTCCCAGCTCGCTGGTGGCGGTCATCGTCGGCACGGCCATGGTGCCGCTGTTCTGCATGAACGTGAACACCGTGGGCGACCTGTACACCATCAACGCCGGCCTGCCCACGCTGCAAGTGCCGAGCCTCACGCTCGACCTGCTGCGCGATCAGTTGCCCAACGGCATCACCATTGCTATCCTGGCCGCCATCGAGTCGCTGCTCTCGTGCGTGGTGGCCGATTCCATGATCAGCTCGCACCATCGCGCGAACATGGAGCTTGTTGCCCAGGGCGTGGGCAACGTGGCGTCGGTGCTGTTCGGCGGCATTCCCGCCACGGGCGCCATCGCGCGCACGGCGGCCAACGTGAAAAGCGGCGGCCGCACGCCGGTTGCCGGCATGGTGCACGCGCTGGTGCTGCTGGCGGTGCTGGCCTTCCTCATGCCGTACGCGGCGCTCATTCCCATGCCGTGCATCGCGGCCATCCTGCTGCAGGTGGCTTACAACATGAGCGGTTGGCGCAACTTCGCGCACCTGTGCCGTACGGCCTCGGCGGGCGCCGTGGGAACGCTCGTGCTCACATTCGCCCTGACCATCGTTTTCGACCTGGTGTTCGCCATCGGCGTGGGCATGCTTATCACGGTGGTGCTGTTCATGAAGATGGTTTCCGAGGAAACCGAGGTCAAGGGCTGGAAATACTACTGCGACGCCGACTCCGAGGTCACGCACTTGCGCGAGCTGCCCAAAAGCGTGCGCGTCTATGAGATCAACGGCCCGATGTTCTTCGGCATGACCGACCGCATCACCGACATTTCGGTGAAGGAATTCACGAAGTACCTGATCATCCGCATGCGCGGCGTGCCTTCGCTTGACTCCTCGGGCATGAACGCGCTGGAGAACCTCTACGATTACTGCACGGAAAACGGCGTGAAGCTCATCTTCAGCCACGCCAACGAGCAGCCCATGAAGACCATGCGCCACGCGGGTTTCGTCGACCTGGTGGGCGAGGAGCATTTCCGCGCCAACATCGACGATGCCATAGCGCACGCCCGCGAGCTTTTGGAAGCCGAGGAGGCGGGGGAGAAAGTGGCTTAGCGGGCTGCGGCACGGTGATGTTTTTCCGGAGCATTGCGGCAGTGCGCCCATGCCCCGCCTTGAGCTGGGCTAGAATCTTCGGTTGCAAATAATCGCGCAACCGGGAAGGTACACGCTCCATGTTCATCGAAGCTTTGAAGGCCCTGCTGCTCGGCATCGTCGAGGGCATCACCGAATGGCTGCCCATATCGTCGACGGGCCATATGATCATCGTCGACGACTTCGTGTCGCTGCAGGTGTCGGCCGAATTCCTCGCGCTGTTCCTGGTGGTCATCCAAATCGGCGCTATCTTGGCCGTGCTCACGCTGTACTTCCACAAGCTGAACCCGCTAAGCCCGCGCAAAACCTCCGAGCAGAAGCGCAGCACGTGGCGTCTGTGGGGCATGGTCGTCATCGGCTGCATCCCCGCGGCCATCATCGGCATCCTGTTCGACGACTGGGTGAACGAGCACTTCTACAATAAGGTCACCGTGGCCTGCATGCTCATCCTGTACGGCATCATCTTCATCGTGATGGAACGCCGCAACCGCCGCCGCTTCCAGGAGGCTCGCGCGCAGATAGCCGGCAACATTGCCGCCGAGGCTCCGCGAGGCCGCCATGCGCGCCGCCATCCGCTTGACGGCGCCAGCAACGAACAGCTTGACGCGGCCGCCGAGAAGTCCATCTTCAAGATCACCGAGGTCGAGGACATCGACTGGAAAACCGCCCTTAAAATCGGCTGCTTCCAGGTGCTGGCCATCATCCCCGGCACGTCTCGCTCCGGCGCCACCATCATCGGCGGCATCTTGTCGGGCTGCAGCCGCACCGCCGCTGCCGAGTTCACGTTCTTCCTGGCCATTCCCATCATGTTCGGCTGGGGCCTGGTCAAGTGCCTGAAGTTCTTCGCCGCGGGCTTGGTCATGACCTCCACCGAGATCATGGTGCTCGTCATCGGCGTGGTCAGCGCCTTCATCATGTCCGTCATCTCCATCAAGTTCCTGATGGGCTACATCAAGAAGAACGACTTCACGGCGTTCGGCTGGTACCGCATCGTCGTCGGCATCGTGGTGCTGGGTATTTTCGCCCTGCAGGTGAGCGGCATTCTGTAGGTTTTGGCGGCTGCGCGCTAGGGGCGTGCGGCTGCTGTTAGGGGTTTCGCCCGGCTGCTTCGGTTGCTGGGCATGGTTGCGGCCGCGCCCAAGCGCGGCAAGGGGTTGCCCGTCCGGCTCGGCCGGCTTGGCTGGCGCGGGCGCAAGTTTTGGAAGGCTAAGGCGCATCAGCGTGTTTGAGCAGTTCAGCAGCATTTTC
The DNA here is from genome assembly GCA_963597295.1 of Paratractidigestivibacter sp. Lineage (GTDB taxonomy): Bacteria > Actinomycetota > Coriobacteriia > Coriobacteriales > Eggerthellaceae > Senegalimassilia. The sequence goes on from CAVBPP010000162.1 coordinate 4,065, forward strand.
GTTCAGATGGTCGTCCTGTTCGCGGCCGTGGCGGTGGGCTACGCGTGCAAGAAGGCGAAGGTCATGGACGCCGACATGGACAAAAAGCTTTCCAGCCTGGTGCTTTCCGCAACGCTGCCGTGCCTGATTCTGTCGTCGGTGCTCGCTGTCGACGAGCTGCCCGATCCCGTCACCATCGCCGAGATCATGGGGCTTTCGGTGCTGAGCTTTGCCATTCTCATCGCGGTCTCGTTCACGGTCACGTTCGTCCTGCGCATTCCGTTCGGCATGCGCGGCGTGTACCGCTTCATGTTGATATTCGGCAACACGGGCTTCATCGGCTACCCGGTGCTCACGGCCATCTTCGGGCCGCAGACCGTTATCTATGCGGTCGTGTACAACATCCCGTTCAACCTGCTGGTGTTCACGCTGGGCGTGTGGCTGATCGCGTCGGACAACGAACATGGCGTGAAGGTGCGCATGAACTTCCGCGACCTGATCAACCCCTGCAACGTGGCCACCATCGTGTCGTGCGCGCTGGCGTTTTTGGGCGTGCATTCGGTGCCGGTGCTCGGCGACGCGCTATCCACCATTGGGAATTTCACCACGCCGGCCACGCTTCTGATCGTGGGATCGTCGCTGGCGAACCTGCCGGCGTCGAAGCTGGTGGGCACACCGCGCCTGTGGACGGCCAGCCTGGTGCGCATGGTGGCGACGCCGTTCATCATCTTCTTCGTCATGAGCCATTTCGTGTCCGGCCAGCTGCTCTCCATTTTGGTGCTGCTCTCGGCCATGCCGGTGGCAACCAACGGCACGATGCTGTGCTATCAATACCATGGCGACGCGAAAACGATGGCGCAGGGCACGTTCATCACCACGGCGCTCGCACTGTTCACGGTGCCGCTTTTGGCCACGATCGTCGGCATGCTGTAGGGTCGGGTCTTGTGGCCCGCGGCCGGCCTTAGGGTTCGCCGCTGCGTGTTGCTGTGCGGTGGGGGAGAGGTCGAAGCTCGGCCCGACCAAGCGCTTGCCACTTCTGAGGAATTCGCCATGTCGTCGTTCGGTCGCCGTAGGGCGCATCCGTCGCGCCCCGTGCGCGCCCGCAATCGTTTTCCCGAAGCGCTGAATCTGTCCCATTCGCGAATTGCATTCGCCATTCGCCTGCTTTCATTCATGCCCATGTGCGCTTTTGCTATCATGAACCCCGTGCGAAACTGCCTGAGCGCTCCGCGTTCGAGTCGCCTCCGACCCGCCCGCGGTGCCAGCGCGCTTTCGCCGCCGTTATACCCTGTAGCAAGCAAGAAAGGATCATCCGATGTCTGAGGAAAACAGCGCGTTTCAGCAGATCCAGCAACATCGTGACCAGATCGACGAGCTCGACCAGAAAATCGTCGCGCTGCTGAACGAGCGTGCCGGCCATTCGCTGGCAATCCGCGCACTGAAACCCGGTGCCAACATGGGGCTGTTCGACCCCAAGCGCGAGGAGGAAATCTTCAAGAAGGTGGAGGGCTTCAACGAGGGCCCGCTCTACAACGATTACCTGCGCGAGATTTACAGCACTATCCTGAAGGTCATGAAGGAGACCCCGTCCGTATGAGCGAACAACCCATCTACGACGAATTGCCCGATTACGGCGCACGCACCGACGAGATAACCATCTTCGCTGGCCCGTGCTCGGTCGAGAGCGAAGAACAGTTCTTTGAAGTTGCCGAATGCGTTTCCGACCTGGGGCTTACTTGGATCCGCGGCGGCGCGTACAAGCCGCGCACGAACCCGCATAGCTTCCAGGGCCTAGGCGAGCAGGCCCTGAAAATCATGGCCGACGGCGGTGAGAAGTACGGCCTGAAAACGTTGACCGAGGTCATGGACACCGAATACTGCGAGCTGGTCCATTCCTATGTGGACGGCCTGCAGGTGGGCGCGCGCAACTTCCAGAACTTCAGCCTGCTGCGCAAGATCGGCCAGGTGACGGCCGAATCGCACAAGATGGTGCTGTTCAAGCGCGGCTTCGCCGGGTCCATTTCCGAGTGGCTTTCGGCGTGCGACTACATTACCGCCGAGGGCAACGACAACGTGGTGCTGTGCGAGCGCGGCCTGCGCACGTTCGAGACGGCCACGCGCTTCACGCTCGACATCTCGGCCGTGCCCGTCATCCACAAGCAGAGCCTGCTTCCCATCTGCGTCGACGTGTCGCATCCGGCAGGCGTGCGCGACCTGGTGCCATCGCTTGCGCGCGCGGCGGTTGCCATCGGCGCCGACTCCATCATGATCGAGGTGCATCCCAACCCGCACAAGGCGCTCTCCGACGGCCCGCAGCAGCTGACCCCCGACCAGTTCAGGAAGTTGGTTGGCGAACTGCGTGAGATAGCCGCCGTTTTCGGAAAGAAGATCGTGTAGCGTTAGATACGCGTTTTGCTTTCCGTTTCGCCTGATGGCGAATGCGAAGAAGCCCGCCGAGGCAAGTTGCCTTGGCGGGCTTCTTCTTGTTTTGCGGTGCGTGGCGGGTGTGCGGCGGGCTGGCTGGCGCGCCAGGCAAGACGTTTGGCCTGTTCGCTGCACGGAAATTGATCAGCTCAATCCGGCAGCGGCGGCAGTCGGCTTGCGAGGCTACTTTTCCTCGTCGAGGTCGATGAGGTCGATGACGTTCGTCAGGTTAGCGGGGTCGTCCGGGTCGTAGGCGCCCGCCACTGTCGCGTAGGGCGCGTTGGCCCCGACGACCGTGGTCGCATCGTCGGCGGTCGGTTGGCCGTTTTCGCCCAGCACCGTCGTGCCGTCGTCGATGCTGGCGGCGTTGCTGCTG